>NZ_JBEOPP010000007.1:0-149697 GCF_040310185.1 Shewanella sp. T24-MNA-CIBAN-0130
AACGCTCGGACCCTCCGTATTACCGCGGCTGCTGGCACGGAGTTAGCCGGTCCTTCTTCTGTAGGTAACGTCACAGTAACGGGCTATTAACACGCTACCTTTCCTCCCTACTGAAAGTGCTTTACAACCCGAAGGCCTTCTTCACACACGCGGCATGGCTGCATCAGGGTTTCCCCCATTGTGCAATATTCCCCACTGCTGCCTCCCGTAGGAGTCTGGGCCGTGTCTCAGTCCCAGTGTGGCTGATCATCCTCTCAGAACAGCTAGGGATCGTCGCCTTGGTGAGCCATTACCTCACCAACTAGCTAATCCCACCTAGGTTCATCCTGTCGCGGAAGGCCCGAAGGTCCCCTCCTTTCCCCCGTAGGGCGTATGCGGTATTAGCAGTCGTTTCCAACTGTTATCCCCCTCGACTGGGCAGATCCCTAGGCATTACTCACCCGTCCGCCGCTCGTCACCTCAGAAGCAAGCTCCCTTGTGTTACCGCTCGACTTGCATGTGTTAGGCCTGCCGCCAGCGTTCAATCTGAGCCATGATCAAACTCTTCAATTAAAGTTTTTTGAAAACCCCACTCTTACAAGTAAGAACGACGCTTTCGGCTCAATGAATTCTGATTTCATTAATTAGACTCGGAAGAATCTAATATAATGTTTGTACATATTACTATGAACACTCATCGTTGCATTGAGTTGAAATTTTTTGATTATCAAAAACAGTAAACTGTTTTAAATAATTGTCGAATAACTCAATACCTGTGAATGTCCACACAGATTACTTGATAAATTGTTAAAGAGCGGACCTGGTAACTAGCGTAAGACGCTGCGTTCCGTGTCAGTGGGGTATATTATAGGGAAAACTTTTTATAGCGCAAGGGCTTTCTACGGTTTTTATGACTATTACGACCCAACTGCACACTATTTAAACTTAAAGTCATATTTATTGATGTTTTTGCTGACTTTATAACCAAAAAAGCCTCGCTACAGCGAACATTAAATTTATTTTTCTTACCTATATAAGGCTTATTATGCGGCTTATGGTGGTTTAAGTGGGTAATTTAGCTTGTTTAGAGCAAAAAATTACTGAAACGACGTTAATTTGATGTTAACTCCGTAGCGACTTTTAGTAGTACCAACGATTTCGCGTTAATGGATGACATACCTTTATTTGGCTTAGGGGTTTGTTAGCAACAAAAATAAGCTGACTAGTATATAAAGGAAGATAAAGTCTAAAACGAAGTAAATGGTTACACTGAAAATCTCTGTTCATATATAAGTGGGTGAAAGCTTATATATGAACAGTTGAAATGATAGCTTTGAATTCGCGATTCTATTATTTTGCGAGTAATTGACTTAGCAGACTCGGAACGTCAGCGATACTGTCAACCACGGCACTGGCAAGTTCAACTCCGGCTTCGTCTACTACTTTACCTGAACGAACCAAAATGGCAGTCTTAATGCCAGCCGCTCTTGCGGCCCGAATGTCATCGGCTTTATCACCTACCATGACAGACTGGCTTAAATCTATTTTTAAAAACTGCGCTGCATCTACCAGCATACCCGGCTTAGGTTTTCGGCAATCACAATCTTGCTTATATTCGCCTAGGCCTTTTTCTGGATGATGCGGGCAATAATAGATACCATCAAGTTCGACACCTTTATCGGCAAAGTTCCAATCCATCCATTCAGTTAAATGATGGAAATCGTCTTCACTGTACATACCACGAGCAATACCAGATTGGTTAGTGACGACTACTAATAGGTAACCCATTTGCTTTAACGCTAAGCATGCCTCAAACACACCATCGATATATTCAAAATCATCCACAATATGAACATAACCATTGTCTTTATTGATCACGCCATCGCGATCGAGAAATACTGCTTTATTCAACCTAACACTCCTTAAACTCTATACTGTTGTGATTATCCCATTGAGATGAATTGGGTGCTAGTCAATCTGAATATTTTTGTAAATTTGTTTATTTAGCGACTTTTATAGCCTTGATTTTCATAATTGCAGAGGTTTCACTTTATAAAACGGCGCCTAAGCGTTACTCTTGCTCGAAGAATTTAGTGATAAACTCTTAGAGTACATGAGCAATATAACTCCTATTATTCATAAAACCCGCACGCAACTTGTTGTTGAAGTGCTCAGAGAACGGATCCTTTCTGGTGATATACAAGGAGGGGAACCCCTTAGGCAGTCTGCGATTGCAGATCAATTAAACGTAAGTCGCATTCCTGTACGTGAAGCGTTAGTACAATTAGAAGCTGAAGGCCTGATCAATTTCGAACCGCATAAAGGAGCCACAGCAACTCTTTTATCTGTTGAACAAGTCACTGAATTATTTGAATTACGCGCTATGATCGAATCAGATTTATTGGCTAAGGCCATTCCTAACTTAACTGACGATGATCTTGGTGAAGCTGAAGTCGTTCTCGCTCAACTTGAATTGGCATTTAAACTCAAAGAGTCAGTGGCCAGTTGGAGTGAGCTTAATACTCGGTTCCATACTCGTTTATATCAAGCCGCTAATCGCCCTCATACAATGGAAGTGGTTAACGGGTTAAACACCAATTGTGATCGCTATATTCGTCTGCAGTTGTTGTTTACTGGCGGGATCCCTATTGCAGAAAGAGAGCATAGAGTGTTACTCGAATTGTGTAAGGATCGAGACATAGAGAAGGCAACTATTTTATTGCGTGAGCATATCTTGCATGCCTCAGCGTTGATAACGAAACTGGTAGAACAAAAAATCAAGTCATAAAAATAATAATAAATCTTAGCCATGAGCATTTAGTATCAACAACTTAGTATCAAAAAATTAATATCAAGCTATTGATATTGTAAATAATTTTAATTAACTATTGAAACGTATTGAGAGAATTTCTTATGCATTATGCACACATTACCGGTTGGGGTAAGTCTGTTCCACCCGCAACATTAACCAATAAAGATTTAGCCACGTTCATGGACACAACGGATGAATGGATTAAAACACGCACTGGGATCAGTAAGCGTAATATTAGTCACGTTAATACTTCTGAAATGGCATCTGTTGCGGCTAAGCATGCTCTTGCTGCTGCTGGGATTGATGGCAGTGAATTAGATTTAATTATTTTAGCTACCGCCAGTCCTGATACTTTGATCCCCAATATTGCATCAACGGTACAGGCCGATATTGGCGCTACATGTGGTGCATTTGACATTAACGCTGCTTGCAGTGGTTTTTTGTATGGCGTTGGGTTAGCCAGTTCAATGATCAAAAGCGGTCAAAGTAAAAAAATTCTTATTATTGGCGCTGAACGTTTATCTTTTTACCTAGATTGGTCTCGTCGTGAAACAGCGGTGCTCTTTGGTGACGGTGCTGGTGCTGTGGTACTTGAAGCCAGTGATCAACCCGGTGGTGTATTAGGTTATGAGTTAAATAACGATCCTGAAGGTCGCGATATTTTAAAATCCAGTTTTGGCACCCAAATGGACAGATTTGATAATGACTCATTAGACTTTTATATCCACATTAACGGTCAAGAGGTGTTTAAACGAGCTATTCATGGCATGGGTAATCTCAGTAATAAAGTCTTGGAAAAATGTGGTATTGATATCAATGATGTTGATTTTGTCATACCACACCAAGCCAATGAACGAATCATTGATACCTTAGTGAGCCGGATGAAAATCCCTAAAGAAAAAGCTTTCATCAACATTGCTGATTACGGTAATACTTCAGCAGCTACAATCCCGATTGCCATCTGTGATGCGTTGTCTCAAGGGAGAATTGAAGCCAATCAAACAATTTTGTCATGTGCGTTTGGGGCCGGATTAACCTCGGCAGCTTTGCTACTAAAGTGGGGAGAAAGAACAACCCCTATTACCATTAGCGATGCTAAACTACCTGACTGTGATAAAACCGCATTGGAACTAATCCAACCTGCAGTGGATTATTTTTTCAAAAAAGCTGAAAAGTAACCTTATCGCATAGCTTAAAAAAACCAGATTATTATCTGGTTTTTTTATTGATGCTATTTCACTATCACCGGGCAATCTCGATGATTTCACTTATCGATAAACGTTGTACATCCCCCATAGCCGCAACTTGCGCCAACAATAATTCCGCACACGATAATGCATCGATTAATGCATTATGAGCAGCATAGACGGGTAACCCATAGCGCGCTCTGCTGGCACCTAAACGCAATGATCCTTCTTTGAGCACTTGGTGATGCATTAAACAACGTTTTCGCTCGATAGCTAAGGTATCGATATACACCATGGGTATCGATTGCCCAAAACAACGTTGTAATTTATTTTGAATAAAATGAATATCTAACGGGGCGTGATGAGCGACTAAAATATGCCCCTGAGTCTGGGCAAGAAACCAGTTCAACGCCTCTCCAATTGATAATGCCATGTGTAATTGATTGTCGACGATCCCATGCACCGTTGCACTTGCCCCCACGCTGCCATCAATGGCAATCATAATATGCTGGGCGCGATTAAGCGGAATTTGGCCATCAACGATGGGCACTAAACCGATGCTGATCACTTGGTCGTTCTCAGGATCAAGCCCTGTCATTTCAAGATCAATCGCCATCAAGGGAGCATCTCGATATAATTGCGACAATGCCGGAGTAATCTCATCGATATAGGTCTTCAATTGTAGCGGTAATGTGGTCAATTTTTTGCGCCAAAGTATGGCTTTTATCCACCACAAATTGGCCATTAAAAACTCCTCATAAATTTAAGCTTTAACCCCGTTTGAGCATCATGGACCACCTTAAAGGCATCTCGAAGCTGATGGCGCATTAATGAAGAAAGATGTTGTGGTTTTAAAAAATTATTCACCTGCAAATTGTGAGTCACCTGGTAACCTTGATTTGCTAAGCGCATGTGGGCGATAAACTCATGGGCATCCGCCAAGTTAAGTGCATCTTTACGATTAATAATATTAGCGTCCATTAACGCTCTAATACGTTTAGCAGTATTAACCTCCTTGATGCCGGCACTTAAAGCATACACTCTGGCAATGTCATTAATTAACGCACTGCCTTTATGTTTTAAATCCATGCCTTTCACTTCACTGCCATCACGTTCAAGGACAAATTTCCTAAAAAAGCCTAATGGTGGCGATTCTGCCAGCGAATTACCCGCCATCCCTGCCAAAAAAATATCGTTATCTTGAGTTGAAGCAAGCACCGAATCTTGTAATTCGCTAAACAAGGTTATAGGACCAAATACTGGGCGCATATCGAAAAAGATGCTCGCGTGCATTAAGGCTTTTGGCTCTGGCGTATTAACCCATTGCGAAAAAAGCCCTTTCCATTTTACCAATGACAATCGCCATTTAGGGTTTTGCGCCATAATGTCACCTGGGCAATAAATATAACCACATTGATCTAAGCCTTTACACACCGCTTTTGTTAAAGCTTCAAAATAGGCAGCTGCAAACTCATCGGGTTCGTGTGCCAACAATAAGCCATTATCTTGATCAGAACAGGCAACCTGGTCTTGGCGGCCTTGTGAACCAAAAGCCAACCAGCAAAAAGCCATCGGAGCCTGACCTAGAAGTAGTTGATTTAGTTCGATGATCCGGCGAGTTAATGCATCGGTTACCGAGGTGAGCACCCGACCAATTTCTTCAGCTCTGGCATCGGCACTAATTAAGTTTTGTAATAGTAGCGGGATCTGCTTACTGACTTGAATAAGATTTTCTATGCTGCCTTGTCGCCCTATCTCGCCGATCAAAAGCAGAGGCTGTGAGCTTTGCGAACGCAATATATCTGTGCTGGTGATAATGCCTACTGCAAGGCTGCCATCAACTACCGGTAAGTGATGAATATTATGCTCACTCATCGCGAGCATGGCCTCAAACACTAATGCATTGGCATGGGTTGTCACCGGGTTGACTGTCATGGCTTGACTCACCAGCGTATTCACATCTAACCCTTCTGCAATAATCCGATTACGTAAATCTCTGTCGGTCAAAATACCGGTTAATTTTTGATTATCGATAACTAACACTGATGACACTCGATGTTCTCGCATCAGTTTGGCAGCATCGATCACACTCGCATGAGCGTCAATGATGATGGGCTTAGATGACATGATGGAAGTAATACGACTAGTTGTGGTTAAGTCTTTGGTGGTAAATTTAGCTTCATTGCGTAAACGTTTAGCAAAAGCGCGGGTAAAAAATTGATCAAATCCTCTATGTTGAGCTCGTAGTTGGCCAAACACAGTTTGCGGTACATGGTAGACTAAACCGTCTTCAAGGATCGCGACTTTATTGACTACCTTCTCACCCGATAATAAGGTGGAAAAACCAAAGCACTCCCCTTCACCTATTCGATCGACCAACACACCTTCGGGATCGCGCACTTCAAAAGCACCGCTACGAACAAGGTATAATTTGGGATTGTCTTTATCGAACTCAACAAATGCTGATGCCTTAGTGTAATACCCAATGGTAATCATTTTAGCGCAGTATTGAATGATCTCTTTGGGGAGAGTATCAAAAGGAGAATGGAGCGCTAAAAACTGTTCGACGGGTTGTAATTCACTGGCATCCATTAATCATTTCCCTATTGTGCATGGGTCAACAGTCTCACTATAGCAAAGCATTTCACTTAACGGCTATAGGACTTAAGACCAACAAAAAGAGCGCCTAAGCGCTCTTTGTAAACTGTGATAATTAAAGCTGATTAGTGATTTTGCGCTTCACCAGACCCTTTAGGGAAACGGATTGACTCCACCATCGCCACTATCTCGTCAGGAATTTTAGCGGTTACTTTACAGACCGCAAAGGCTATCGAAAAGTTAACAATCATTCCGACCATACCAATACCTTCTGGCGAGATACCAAATAACCAGTTTTCGGACGAATTGGCTGCCGGATTAATAAACTTGAAGTAAGCAATATAACTCGCAGTAAATAATAACCCGATCACCATACCCGAAATAGCCCCTTCTTTATTCATGGTTTTGGAGAAAATACCCATGATAATGGCTGGGAATAACGACGCAGCGGCGAGACCAAATGCAATAGCTACTACAGCCGCAACAAAACCTGGTGGGTTTATGCCAAAGTAGCCCGCCATAACAACCCCTAAGGCAGCGGCTATTCGCGCATACATTAACTCTTTCTTATCCGAAATATCCGGCATTAGATTTTTCTTGAGTAAATCGTGCGAAACAGACGTTGAAATCACCAGTAGTAAACCCGCTGATGTTGACAATGCTGCCGCTAAACCACCCGCGGCAACTAATGCGATAACCCATGCAGGAAGATTAGCGATTTCAGGCGTTGCCAGAACCATAATATCTCGGTCAATGGTCATCTCATTTTTTTCACCATTGGTGTAGAAAATGTTGCCATCGTTGTTCTTATCGTCCCACGTGATTAAACCGGTTTTTTCCCAGTTCTTAATCCACTCAGGTGCTGTTTCATAAGGTACACCGGTAGATTCTGGTCCATTAATGGTTTCAATCATATTAACGCGTGAGAATGCCGATAATGCCGGAATAGTAGTATACATAATCGCGATAAACACGAGTGCCCAACCCGCTGAGATACGTGCATCTTTTACTCTAGGAACCGTAAAGAAACGTACAATCACATGCGGCAAGCCTGCTGTACCAAACATCAATGCTCCAGTAATAAAGAACACATCGATCATGGATTTAGAACCTTCGGTATATTGAGAGAAGCCCAGTTCAGCAGACAGTCCATCAAGTTTATCGAGTAAATATACCCCAGTACCATTACCTGCAGCGTCCACTAACTCGGCCCCAAAACCAATCTGCGGAAAAATATGACCTGTCATCATTACCGAGATAAAAATAGCGGGCACCATGAAGGCAAAAATAAGCACACAATATTGCGCTACCTGAGTGTAAGTAATCCCTTTCATGCCGCCAAGTACAGCATAAAAGAATACGACCGCCATCCCGATATACACACCGGTTTCTACCTCTACTTCCAAGAAGCGAGAGAACACTACGCCTACCCCCCGCATTTGACCTGCAATGTAGGTAAAGCAAATGAAAATGGCACAAATAACCGCAACAGTTCGAGCTGTTTGAGAGTAATAACGATCACCGATGAAGTCTGGAACGGTAAATTTACCAAACTTGCGTAAATAAGGTGCCATACACAAGGCTAATAGAACGTAACCCCCCGTCCAGCCCATTAGATATACTGAACCATCATAACCCGTAAAAGACACAATACCGGCCAATGAAATAAACGATGCAGCTGACATCCAGTCCGCTGCGGTTGCCATACCGTTCATAACAGGGTGAACACCACCACCTGCAACATAAAACTCTTTGGTTGAACCCGCTCGGGACATAATAGCTATCCCGATGTACAGCGTAAAAGTCGCGCCGACAATAATATATGTTAGTGTTTGAACATCCATTTTTAGTGCCCCTTAGTCTTCGTGAACATTGTATTTTTTGTCTAACGCATTAGCTTTCGCTACGTAAACAAAAATCAGCGCCACGAATACATACATTGCACCCTGCTGCGCAAACCAGAAACCCAGTTTGAATCCCATGAAGGTAATTTCGTTAAGTACATCTACTAATATGATACCGCAGCCAAATGATACTGCAGCCCAGATGGCAAGCAAGCTAAGTACCAAGCGTAAATTCTCACGCCAGTAACCCGCTGCCTTTTCGTTATTTTCAAAACTCATTGCGACTCCCCTATGTTATTTTTTGTAAAGCCATTGTTAATTTAGCAACTTAGGGGGGGTCTACAATCAAGACCTTAGTCGTATCTCACGAACAAGCTACTGTTGCAAGCTATTAAATCACTTACTAATCAGAGTTATACAGTAAAAAAACAAATAAAAGCCTCGATTGCCCATTCCATCGAGTTAGACCAAGGTCGAACAAAATTACCGCACAAAGAGACTTAAATGACGATCAATTAAAACAAAACGAGGCATTTACTAATAAAAAAGTCATCGTTTTCGTTGAAATATATTCGATTTCTTGAGATAAGTACTCGTATATCAACGAATCTTTTGATAATAAGAATAATAAGGATATTTTTTTGACGTTACCACGCATTAACCAACAGCACCTTTTATTCGCGATTATCTTGGGAGTAGTCGGACTGCTGATCAATTGTTTCCCAATTCAATTTTTTGCCAATGTGCAATTTGTACTAGGTAATACGATGACAGTCATTGCTGCCGTTTTATTAGGACCTTGGTACGCATTTGTAACAGCAATGATGGCATCAACAGGATTAATGCTGGTATGGGATAGTCCCCATGTGTATTTATTTTTTGGATTAGAAGCACTATTTTTAGGCTATGCGAGACGCCGTGATATCTATGCTTTATATGCCGACGCCGCTTATTGGTTATTAATTGGCGCACCAATGGTGTATTTATATGCGGTTTTGTTGATGGATATTCCACCATCTCACTTAGGCTTTATCATTTCAAAGCAAGGGATCAACGGACTCATTTATACCAGTCTTGCATCACTGCTGATTTTAGCTATTCCAAAGCTATGGTTTTTAAAAGATAAAGTAAAAGACCGCCATCGCAGACAATTAAGCGCGCAACTGACCTATTTTTTCACGTTGATGGTCACGTTAACATTACTGTTTTCGGCGTTAATCTTTAATTTTTATTCTTTAGAGCGTCAACAAGTCATGTTAAAACAAAATATGACAGAAGCGGTTGTGCATATCTCTACCGCGGCACAGAATCATATCGAAAACCATAAGGCCGTGATCCAAAATACCGCCAATCAATTAAATTTAATGGCCGATACGCCTGAGCAATGGCAAGCTATTTTATCGAGTTTGCATCAAAGCTACCCAAGCTTTATTAGCATGCTAATTGCCGATCCTGCCGCTAACATTGTCAACGCTAGCCCATTGTCAAGACTGCTCTCAATCCAAAAACAACAACAAAGCATCAATATTAAAGACCGCGAATATTTTATTGAATCGTTTTACAATCACCGCTTTTTTGTATCATCCGCCTTTCTGGGTCGCGGCTTTGGCAATGATGCCATTATTGCCATGAGTGCACCGTTTTATCTCGATGAGCAACACACAAAAATAGCAGGGATTATAGAAGGCTCGCTTGATTTGAGCCACTTTTCATATATTGATCAAGTCAATAAATACAGCACTGATGAATCTGTAGTGATGGTTGATGAGCAAAATCAAATTATTTACGCTTCAGAAAAGCTTGCTTTTAAACCACTATCACAATTTAATTTTGTCATAAACAAAGGTGTGTATCGCGCCAACCTTGACCTTATCAATATTCACAATACGACCTCAATTGTGCCTGAGTATATTTATACTCACCATGAATTGAATAATGGTTGGACTGTTTATATTTTAAAAGAGTTCTCACCATTACTAAAGTTGGCCGAAGAACAAATGTTTAGTAGTTTTATTCTGTTGCTGATTTCATTAGTGTGTACGTTTTATATATCAACAAAGCTGAGTACGTTATTGACCGTGCCATTAGAAGCAGTAGCCAATCAATTTAGTCAGCCCGATACAGGAAAAGCATCAACTATTGACGAAAATTCACCTAAAGAAGTGTTCAGCTTGTATCAACGCTTAGTGACCAGTAAACAACAACTGGTTGCTCATCAATTGGAGTTAGAACAGACCGTTGCTAACCGTACTGCAGAATTAGAAAAAGCCAACATAAAGCTAACTGAACTGGTTGATCGTGATCCTTTAACAGGCTTATATAATCGCCGTTATGCTGAACGTAAATTTGGTGAGCTATTGGATTTTTGTTTACGCAGTGAACAAGCTATTACCGTTGTCTTGCTTGACTTGGATTTATTCAAAAGAGTTAATGATAACTATGGGCATTTGGCTGGAGATGAGTGCTTACGAAACGTATCTCAATTAATGCAGACATATTTTAAACGTGACATTGATATTGTGGCCCGCTATGGCGGAGAAGAATTTCTACTGATTTTGCCTTTGTCCAACGCCTTACATATTGAACAACATCTCAATGGCTTTAGAGAAGCATTGTCACAATTAAATATCACCTCACCCGAAGATAAACAATCATTCAAAGTGACAGTTAGTATTGGCGCGATTACAGCAAATGCGGACTATAACGTGCAACTCGATAAGTGGATTAAAGTTGCAGATGATAATCTCTATCAAGCAAAACAGCAGGGACGAAACCGGACAATAATTAATATCATTTCTGACTAAACTTTAGCGGTTTATTATCCAATGATGACTCAGATTGATGTCCTTGAGTAAACGCATCAATTCGAGTCATCATATAAGGATAAAATGGATTCCATTTCTGACGTAACATGTCGTCGGCTGTCATACTAAAAATGCCCCGTTCACCTTGATAAATTGCTCTGCCTATTTGGATTTTATCAGGATTATTGCCAGATTGAGGCCCATAAAGCGTATCTTCAATCGGAAAGTTTAACGCCACATGAGATAATGAAAACACATCTTTAGGCCAAGTTAAATTTAACGCTAATACATCATTAGTTATCGATTTATCGGCTAACTCCCTTACCTGAACATGATGATCACGTTGCGGGTCATTTTCAAGCAAACTTAGGCGATAGGGTAACGGCTTAGACAGCCAAAAAGGGGCAAAAGATGCCAGTGGGTCTTGGAAAAGTAATTGGTTGTTGCTCCGAGTACGGTTGACGTCAAATAACACCAATTGATGGTTTTTGTTTGCCGGTAACCTTTGATATAACAAATCAACCACAGCAAGCGAAGATACCGTATCATCGACAACTGACTGAAACGTTAACATCGCCGGAATAGCATCTAACTGCTGCACCGATAATGACTCTAATAAGGTCTGATTACGCTGGGTTAACTGATACACAACATCACCAGCATTAACGGCAAACGATTGATATTTGAACGGATCATATTCTGTTTGAATGCTGTTCCAATACAGTTTATCTTGCCCAAGTAATTTCCCCAGTTTTGCTTGCCAGTAAGCACCTGCAGCAATAGGTGTAAGACCAATTGCTGGCGATAACATGATCATGCCATCAAAGCTCGTAGACTTATCCAAGCTGATATTCTCAAGTTCATGGTTTAACGCCAATGCAGCCCCAGTTGAAAAACCCACCACATAAATGGGTTTACCCGGCAGTTGTGTAGATAAGTGTGCCACGGCAAGTGACACCGCCCCAGCAAGATCAGGCCAGGTAATGTCGGTTAACCCAGACGGAATGGTACCGTGGCCGGGCAAACGCAATCCTAAAACATATGCCTGTTGCTTATAATGCTGTGCTAAATGCGACATCATATAGGGTGAATCAGACATGCCATGTAACAATAATAGGCCAAACTCTGCTTGTGGGTTTTTCCATTCAAATGAGCGATTCCAATTTTGCTGCCATAACCTAGGATCAGACAGACTATGGCGCTCATAACGATTAATAGGAGACGCTATTTCAGGCTGATACTGACGATAAACTTGCTGTTCTACTTCAGCAAATAGTTTATCTTCTAATAGTAAATATTGATTAAAATCAGTTAAGCCTGACTGCTGATGATATTCAGAGGTTAGGTGTGTAGTGTGCCACAATGATAAATTAGGCCGAGCATTAAGCATCCAAACGGCTGCGATAATTAACGCTAAAGCAATCCCCAAAGCAGCATAAAATGCGGCAAACAAAAAATGTTTAGTCGACCCAATTACAATAGCGCGCATAGTAAACCTTATTGAAAATAAATATCAAATGAACAACAATATAGCTTAACATTTACCGTCAAACCGCCAAACAATAGCCATCCTTAACTATAGTGGAAATGATATGTCATCAGCTTTATTTAGCCATATATGGGGGCCCATGAATCCCGATATCATTTTTTATTTACCTACGCCTCCAGCCTTACCGGAACATTGGCAAGCCACTCACGTTGATGCAGTAACACAACTCGTCGCATTGAATGGAAATCACTGGCGAAAAATTGTCACCATTATGGCTAAAATTTGCTGTTTAGAGCACGATATCAATGCTAACAAAGGGGCTTGTTGGAAGTTGATCCGCGACAATCTGTTTAGTGAATCTGCTGAACGGCATCAACCAAAAACCGACAAGAACATCAACAGTGACATTAAAACATCACGCTTACGTTGCCAATTACGTATTGTTAAAGCAGATGTTCATTATAGCGACGACTTAAAGCTGCCTTCTGTATGTTGGCATATTATATGTGGTAAAGAAGCCCAGCTACGAATGGGGATAACGGATCCTCGGCAATATTCATCACTGGATGACCAGCAAAAAATACAGCGCCAGCCCCCAGTGTTAATGACACCATATTTAGATTATCGACAATATTCTAATGCGCTCATTGAACTGACACGACAACACATCGCCGCTACAAAACATTAGCGATTAGTCGTAAATAGTCGCAATAGGCTCACGCTTATGTTGGGTACGTTTATAGATACTAACGAGTTTATCTTCAACTGATTGGGCAACGTCTTTACCTTCTAAGAAGTCATCAATTTGATCATAAGTCAGTCCTAAAGCGGCTTCATCCTCAAGTTGAGGTTTATTGTCTTCTAGATCAGCCGTAGCGGCTTTGTTAACTAATAGATCAGGTGCACCCAAATAAGCCGCTAACTGGCGTACCTGACGTTTATTTAGCCCAAACAACGGGGCTAAATCGCACGCGCCATCTCCCCACTTAGTATAAAAACCGGTAATATTTTCAGCACTGTGATCGGTGCCAACAACTAAACCACCTACTAACCCTGCAATATCATACTGGACTATCATGCGCATTCTAGCTTTGACATTACCTTTAAGAAAATCAATTTTGGCAGCATCTGTTGATGCTAAACCCGCCGCGGTGAGACCGGCTAGTGTGGCATTATGGATGCCAACAACCCCATCATGGACATTCACTGTCACCAGTTGTGAAGGCTGAATAAACTGACAGGCTTGTTGGGCTTCAGCTTCATCTTTTTGCACATGGTAAGGCAAGCGAACGCCAATGAACTGGTACTCGTCACTGACCTTTTCTTGATTAAGGCTATCCACTGCCAGCTGGCACAAACGCCCTGCAAGGGATGAGTCAACACCGCCGCTAATACCCAAAACTAAAGTACGACTGTTAGCTTCTATTAATTTTGCCTTGATAAAAGCAATTCTACGCTGGGTCTCAAACTCTGGCTCAATAGCCTTAAGTACATGCATCTCTTTTAAGATTTGTCCTTTCACGTGGCGCTCCTAATTGCTTATTAATAAACTAGATGTCGATATCTATTCTATAAAAATTAACACAAAAAAAAACGATAATGATGCATCATTATCGTTTTTTTTATCGACGACAGATCATCGTTCCCAATAAGACTCTTCTAGACTGTCTTCTCGCTCAGGCAAACCATGGGACAAACGTGGACTATGCTGAGCTAACACCTCGTATGCAACACGATTAGCGTATTTACACACTTGTGAAAATGATGAATAACATATGCCGTCTCGTTTATGTTTACTCGAGCCAGGTATATTGGTTTTATGGAAAGTATTGGCTGATAAATCATGAAGCAGCGCAGACAACGCACCATCGCCAGCACCATTGGTATTGCGAATTAATTCCGGCCCACCCATATAAGGTGCAATATGTGCGTATACTTTTATCGGCGTGTCACAATCTGCTTGTAATTTCGGTCGCGAAAACTCATAACGATTGAACTCGGGAATGGCTCCAGGTAATAAGGTATGACTGGTTTCGCGTTTTTCATTATCCTCAGTATAACCTGCGGTATAAAGTCCTATCTCCCCCGCCGTGGTTAACACCATGTCACACCATTCAAGAGCGGCTTCGCTGGCAAGTAATGGGTCTTTAAAACCGGTTAACGCTTCGCCTTCGTCTTCATTCATGGCTAAAATAGTGACATGTTCATTAATAAAATTTTGCCACCACTTTGGCTCTTCTTGAATTAAAAACCGCGTGCCTAAGGTTAACACGACTGGCACATCTGCCTCTTTGGCGTAATTAATCGCCGTCATTGCGGCATCAGTAATACCGTCACCGTCACTGGCACGCATTAAATATGCCGTGATGACTAATGCTGAACTGCCCTGCACCACCTCTTTATCGATATACTCTGGTGTTAGCTTATCCATGCATCCTTTACTAATCGCAAACGTGCGCTCACCACTGTCGGAAATCAGCGTAAAACAACGACCAATAGGACCGTCGACAGGTTGTAAGAAGTTGAGGTCGACCTTTGATGAGGTATGACATAAATAGCGATAAGCGTAGCTACCTACCATAATATGTTGGCTCATAACCCCAAAAAGCACTGAGCGGTCATCGGCTAAAATAGAATAATTGTGTACTGTGTTACCAATGGTGCCACCAGCAAACTCATCACTGATGATCTCATTGGACTTAAGTTCATTATACAAATGATGGGCTTGCTCATCGTTAATGAGCGTTGAGTTGCCTTTAGGTAAACCGTAACGCTGAAGTAATTCATCATCAACTTTGGCTTCGATATCCACCAGCGTCTGGTCAATCCCACAAATATAAGTAGAAAAAGGTTGAGGCTGCTGCGTAAGTTGAGCTAATAAAGGATCACGACTGTTTACAGGGAAATAGTGCTTGGACTTACGTTGACCAGGGAACTTCATATTGGACTCTCATAGCTTGGCATCCATGCAAGTGTGAAATTAATGATTACTGACACCCATTGAATTTTTAATGAGTTGTCATCCGCGAAAATGGCGGCAAATTTTATCATAGGTAAGCGTTAATTCTATATCACTTTTATCATTTTCACGGCCTAAATAACCTTAACTCGGGATAAGAGATGGATAGAGAGCTAAAATGCACAGTGTTTTGAGCGATTTTATTTAAAACGTGCCTTTTTTTACTAGCAAGGGCAATCTGCGCGTCAATAGCAGGCCTATTGTAAGTCAATGCAGCGTCGGTATTGCCAGGACAAAGAGCTGTTTGATAACCGTTTCCCACCCCGTTCAGAGGTAAACAGAAAGACGTAGATGTCCAATATCTGTCTATCATTACGTTTTGAGTAATTAGCTTGTCCATTAAGCAATAAAAAAGCCTGCAATGCAGGCTTTTTATTGAGGCGTTAATTAGCGATTATTTTAGAATATTGGCCAATTGCTCACTAACTTTAGCAACAGATTGAGTACCGTCAAACTTGTTGTACTGAGTTTTACCTTCTGCTGCCACTTTGCCATAGTAATCGACTAATGGTTTAGTTTGCTCATGGTAAATACCTAAGCGTTTGCGTACGGTGCTTTCTTCATCATCTGGACGGATAGATAAATCTTCGCCAGTGACATCATCTTTACCTGCCACTTTAGGTGGATTGAATACCATGTGGTAAACGCGACCAGAACCAGAATGGACACGACGTCCGCTCATACGCTTAACGATTTCTTCGTCTGGCACATCAATCTCAATCACATGATCGATTTCAATTCCGTTTTCAGCCATTGCATCGGCTTGTGGGATCGTACGAGGAAAACCGTCTAATAAAAAACCTTTTTCACAGTCATCTTGGGTAATACGCTCTTTCACTAAACCAATGATAAGATCGTCAGAAACTAATTGACCTGCATCCATTACTTTCTTAGCTTCTAAACCTAATGCCGTGCCAGCTTTTACTGCTGCACGCAACATATCACCGGTTGAGATTTGTGGGATACCGTACTGCTCCATAATGAACTGAGCTTGGGTACCTTTACCAGCACCTGGGGCACCCAATAAAATAATGCGCATCTCAAAAGTCCTCTTTTAAGTTTGTGTTCTTTTTAGGGCGGCGATTTTCGCACATTTACCACACTATTAATAGCGCTTTTGTTATAACATTAGACCTAAATCTAATAAGGATTGTAACAAAATGGCTGCAATTGTTTAATACAATAAAGTATACAATTTACGCCGATATAAATTGGCTAACGCATTGCCTTGGCCAATCGCAGTTAAAATGTCCATGAAGACTTGTTTAACGTTACCCTCTGCAGCGCTCATGTCTTTTTGTAAAATAGCGAACAATAATTCGAGTGCTTCTTCATTACGATGGGCAACATTTAATGCTTTGGCTAAGATTAACACCGCATCAATATTGTCAGGTTGGTCGGCAACATTCTGTTGCAGTTGACGAATTTCAGGCGTATCTGCCGCATCTTCCGCTAACGCTAATTTGGCGACTAAATTGTGATAGTAACTATCTTGATCAGCTAAACCTATACGGGCTAGCAACACTTTTGCTTCCGCTAATAAACCTTGCTGTAACGCCACATCTATCATCACCAATGCAACTTCAGCTGGCTGATGCGCATCGTTATAAATGATTGTTAATTGGTCTGCTATTTTGCCCAAGTCTTGCGACGATAACTCGCCTTGGGCTAATTTTTGCTTAACCTCATCAAACGCTTGTATCCACATCGGCGGTAAATGTTTGTCGAGTATGTCGCAAATTTGTTGTTGGCTTTGTTGCCCAGCAAAACCATCAATCGGTCTGCCTTTATCTAAAATTAATGTGGTCGGTACATCTTGAATTTGGAAATAGTTAGCAATTTCTAACTCTGTTTCACAATCCACTTTGGCTAAAATAAATCGTCCAGCTTGTGCCGTTACCAGTTGTTCCAGCGTTTGTAACATCTGTACACTTTCGGGCTGTTGTTGAGTCCAAAATGCCAATACCACCATTTTTTGCATTGAGGTATCAACAACTTGCTGAATATTATCTTTAGTAAGATCGATGAGGTAGTCCATATTGCCTCCGCGGTATGACAAAAACAAAAGCGGACTTATTGTCCGCTTTTACTGCTTAAATCGAAGTTATTTTACACTCGCCAATAACATTTGATTGGTCAGTTTAATAAACGCTGATGGATCGGCCAGACTGCCTTTTTCTGATAACAACGCTTGTTGTAATAACAAGTTAGCCCAATCAGCAAACAGTTTTTCGTCAGCTTCGTTACTAAGATGTTCAACCAAAGGATGGGTTGGATTAATCTCAAATGTTGGCTTAGAATCTGGCACTGGCTGACCTGCAGCTTGCATCAGTTTAATCATCTGAGTCGACATTTCACCTTCACCGGCTACCACACATGCTGGCGTGTCAGTTAGGCGTGATGTAACACGAACTGCCGATACGCGGTCAGCAAGTGCAGCTTTAACTCGTTCAACAAGTGCTTTTGATTCTTCAGCAACTTTGTCATGAGCTTCTTTATCGGCCGCATCTTCAAGCTCGCCTAATTCTAAATCACCTTGGGTGACAGAATGTAACTTCTTCTCTTTGAATTCAGTTAGGTGGTTCACTAACCATTCATCGATACGCTCTGACATTAATAATACTTCAATGCCTTTTTTGCGCAGTAATTCAAGATGAGGACTATTTGCTGCGGCTTCATGGCTGTCGGCAACAATATAGTAAATCTTGTCTTGGCCTTCCTTCATGCGCTCAATATAAGCAGCTAATGACACCGTTGTGGCGGCCGAATTGTCATCAGTAGAAGCAAAACGCAATAGTCCTGCAATGCGCTCTTTGTTAGCAAAGTCTTCTGCTGGGCCTTCTTTTAATACTTGACCAAACTCAGCCCAAAAAGACTGGTATTGTTCAGGCTCATCTTTAGCCAGTTTTTCAAGCATACCTAACACACGTTTGGTGATCCCCACGCGCATTGCTGTAGTTACTTGATTATCTTGTAAAATTTCTCGAGATACGTTTAGCGGCAAGTCATTTGAATCGATTAACCCGCGAACGAAACGTAAGTAAGAAGGCAAAAACTGCTCGGCTTCATCCATAATAAACACACGCTGAACAAACAGCTTCAAGCCATGTTTATGGTCACGATTCCACATATCCCACGGCGCTTTGGCTGGGATATACAACAAGCTGGTGTATTCTTGTTTGCCTTCGACACGATTGTGAGACCATTTTAATGCCTCGCTGTAATCGTGAGAAATATGTTTATAAAATTCTTGGTATTCTTCTTCTGTGATATCTGACTTATTACGAGTCCAAAGCGCGGTGGCTTTGTTCATCACTTTCCACTCACCTTCGGTTGCCGCTACTTTCTCGCCATCAGGGCCATCAGACTCTGGTGTACCTTCATTCCACATTTGTACCGGAACAGAGATATGATCAGAATACTTAGTGATAATTGATCGTAGACGATAATCGTCAGCAAACTCGGTTTCTTCATCACGTAAATGCAGGACAATTTCAGTACCACGTTCATTTTTAGTAATACTGTCTACACTAAATGAACCTTCACCTTCTGACTCCCACAATACGCCTTCATTAGCCGCATGACCGGCAGCACGAGTTCGCACAGTGACTTTTTTGGACACGATGAAAGCAGAATAGAAGCCCACACCAAACTGACCAATTAATTGTGTGTCTTTTGACGCTTCGCCAGAAAGGTTACTGAAAAACTCTTTAGTGCCCGATTTGGCGATAGTGCCTAAGTGTTCAATGACGCTATCACGGGTCATACCAATACCATTATCAGTAATGGTTACTGTGCCTTTTTCTTTATTGGCACTAACACGGACGCGTAAATCACCGTTACCTTCATATAAGGCATCATCGGTTAAGGCTAAATAGCGGAGTTTATCTGCTGCATCGGCCGCATTTGAGACTAGCTCACGTAAGAAAATCTCTTTATTTGAATACAGAGAGTGGATCATCAACTGCAGAAGTTGTTTTACTTCGGTTTGAAAGCCATGAGTTTCTTGTTGTGACATGAATATTTCCCTTGGTGTTACGTTGAAACAATCACGAGTCGATTAATCTACTCGCCTTAAAAATCGGTGTTAACCAAGAGATGGGGGAACGTTACAATATTTTCAAGGGGCAACACCGCCTTGTTGAATAATAAATCATCCGTTAGGCTCAAATCAGGCCAATATGGCGAATAATGTCCGCCCCTATTACCCCATTAATCGCCCTTGATGGATGAAATAATGCCAGCAAACCTGATTAATGATCCGCTGGCACAGTGGTTTTCAATGAGTAAGCCGCTTTTCTACAGCGGAATACGACCATTAAATGACAAGGCTAAGGTGGTGCTATCAACATATTCAAGCTCACCACCGACAGGAACGCCATGAGCGATACGGCTAATCACCACATTGTGTCTCCTAGCCATATCCGCAATAAAGTGTGCGGTAGCATCCCCCTCAACGGTAGGGTTTGTGGCAAGAATAAGCTCGCTCACTTCATCAGAGATTAAATGGCGCTCAAGTAAGGCCAGACCCAGTTCTTCAGGACCAACACCGTCTAATGGCGACAAGTGCCCTAACAATACAAAATAGCGGCCATTGAAATGTCCACCCGCCTCAATGGCAAGCACATCGGCAGGGGTTTCGACCACGCAAATAATCCCTGCATTAATACGCCGATGGCTACTGCATATGGGGCATAAATCTTGTTCGGTAAATGTACGGCAACTTTGACAGTGGCCGACTTCAGACATGGCTTTTTGTAACGAATCGGCAAGCTTAAGGCCAACTTTACGTTCACGCTCAAGCAATTGAAACGCCATACGCTGTGCCGACTTAGGTCCGACGCCTGGCAAAGCGCGTAAAGATTGAATTAATTCATCGACCAAAGGACTAAATTTCATAAATTGCCAATACCTTAATAACTAAACTCATTGTGATGTTATTGGTGAAACCCTTTTTGTGATCAGCCAAGCCAATCTGCGATAGCACCAATGCAGTGCGATTATTATCTGTGCTGCGCTCGAATGCAAAGATTAATGCTTTTTAGAATAAATGAAGCCAACAATCGAGCCATTACAAAGTGTTTTTATTTAATGCTTTAACCAAATGCCCAGAGTCATCGTTACATCGAAGATATGTAAAGAGCTCAATTAATACTTCTTCTGCTAGGCTTGTTAATAATGATGAACACCGAAGCGGGTTCAAACAACCTCTGTTTATACTGCAGTAAAAATCTAAGTAACCAACCGAATTACAACAATATTCATTCATTTCATTAACGGGCTCACATAATCAGAAAAGAAGTTAATCTATATTTGAGAGCTATCACATTTTTGTTTAATCCATCTGATATTCTATCATTGTATCCCCGATATGTTCTGTGGTTCCAAGGACGATATTCACGACGATATTGAAAACATCTCAAGGTGAAGCGTTTTCAAATTGAAGTGACTCCAGAGTAAGGACTCAAAATGTACGATATTTTACCCGTATTAGGTAGCGGACTGGTTATTTGCGGAGCGCTATTACTGGCAATGGCCATCGGACCAGTATGGACGCTATTTCGCCAGCTACCAATAGGTGGATTACGCTATAGTTGGGGGTTTCTGATTCTGCTGATCCTGTTTTTTATCGCAGGTTATGTCGTATACGCAAAATTTAGCTTAGTTAAATCTTATCAACCACTCGATCTCGTCGTGCCGATTATATTTTTTTGCGGAGCTATTTTTGTATTTGTTGTTTGTAGCCTGTCACTCAAAACGACCAGCGACATCATGCAGTTGTATGCCCTCAAGCAGGAAAACATCACCGACTCACTAATGGGGATCTTCAACCGTCGTTACTTAGACCGTCGCCTTAAAGAGGAGACACAAAGGGCCCAAAGTTACTCTAAGCCTCTGTCTATCTTTATGATCGATATCGATCATTTCAAAATCATTAATGATAACTATGGTCATCAGATTGGAGACTTAGTACTGAAAAATATCGCCCAAAATATCAAAGAGTCATTAAGAGAGTCGGATGTACTTGCCCGATATGGTGGTGAAGAGTTTGTGGTCATTCTTCCTCGAACTCAAATTTCTACATCCTATAAACTGGCTGAACGACTCAGGCAGGTTGTGGAGAACACTCAGTTGCCACTGCCTGAAGAGCCTGGCATAGATATGCTTTCAATTGGGGTTACTGTGAGTGTTGGTGTCGCAGGACTAACGTCTGAGTGTAAAGACTACCTGTGTCTGATTAAAAATGCAGATAGAGCACTCTATCAGGCAAAACAAAATGGCCGCAACCAAGTAGTAATGGGGTAAAAATAGAAGCAGAGCAGCAATAAACGATACCCTAAACTATGACCTAAACTATGCCCTGTTGCCGATAAAACCCTATCGTGAGGTCTAATGATAGCGCTCAACTAAAAACAGACACTTTTTAAGCTAGTTTACTTTCAAAAATTGATTGGTGATATATAACCTAAAATGAACGACTTGGTTCACTGATGTAATAACTGACATAAACCCAAGTCGCACATTGCACTAGGTTTTTTGGCTAACGTTAATATTGATACATGCATTCTGAGGTTAACGCTCTAAAGACACGCTTGGTCAGTTAACTAACGCTCAGCATTCTAACCGTTTGCTTTTTGATTCATGTGTATTCGGCTTTTTTAATAACCTTATCCTCGAAATAGTTTTCAGCAATGCATCATGACACTGGGGGTGACTATCAAGTACAAGGTTATGTCATTATTGAATAATAAGCCCTGGCGAATGCAGTTTATGGCTAACAATAAAAATGCGCAGATTAAATCGGCATTTCAATTTCGTCTGGCAAATGGTTGATTGTATATTACTAGCATTAACATACTATTTTATTTAATATTTTAATCTTTTAACCTCTTTATATTTTTAGGGTTATTTATGTCATAAAAATTAATCCTAAAATTTCCAATATAGTTCCAAAATAGTTTCTAACTAACTTTGTCTATAGAGTGCACCGAATTTTATAATAAGGAAATCGTAGTTTATAACCCAGCATACAAATTCAAAATCCGAACTTAAATAAACAGAAAATTAATGTTAAATAGCGACCAGAATTGACATCATAAAATGCAGCTGTGTTAACGACGAGTCATGCTTTAAAACAGTCTACATTTAAGCGTTAACTTTATTTCACCTAAAAAATGTTGATACCAAAACAGACGTTATAAGATTTTAGTATAAGGACTGTTCATTTAGATTATAAGAAGTAAGCGTCATTAAATACTAATGTCATCGGCCTAATTCAACGTGACTAAAAATATCGCCACGCTAATGCTAAGGACGGAAATATTCTAAGCAATAGGAATAAGTTCATCTATACTTCAACACGAGCTTTAGTGTTTTTCATTCTAAAATTCATTAAAGGTCTTAATTATCATACTGCTAATATTAATATCCGACTAATGAGAGACGTTAATTCCACTTCTTGAAAATGGAGAGCCTCAACCTCCATGGAAATATAGCAACAGTCATGATAGATGAGTTAACAAATAGCAAAGGAGATACAATAATGAAAAAACTATTCATTGCACTAATTGGATTGTTAGTTATCACTGGCACATTTATTCAAACAGCGATGGCGACCGAGCAAGAGGTCAAAAAGACTATCATGGACGATAATGCTTATGTAAAAAAGAATCTCAAGGGGCTTGAAGGCACCTATTCGAACGAAGGCGCTATAGAGTTCTGGTCTAGTGGCGGACTGATCCAAACAATCAAAGCCGATGGACGGCTAGAAGAATATGACGCGTTCAATATCGATGTTAAACATATTCAAGTTACCATTTTGGTACCAGATAAAATTGCATTGGCCCATTATTATTCGGAGGGTTCTATGACTCCAAAAGGAAGTCCTGCTGTGGCAAATTATAGAACCCGAGTTAGCCAAGTATATACTAAGGAGGCTGGAAAATGGAAAGTACGGTCGTCACATTGGTCACCCATTATTGGTGGCTCTGGTACGAGTCAGACCGCACTAGTTGAATAAACCAACCTTTTTAAAAAATACGAAACCCCAAATTTTTCTTATAAACAATAAAAGAACCGTGATGGGATCCTTAATAAAGGACAGCAGGTATTCCATTACGTACTTCAGCATAATAGTCAGTTTATTATTAAATTATTGACGTTAAATAACTTTGGACATGGTTTCTTGGTCGCATAAATCATGCTCAACGGCTAAGAATGTTATAGTTCGTTGCTGGAAAAAACCTGTAAAAATTGCATCAATATTGCATCAAGAATTGGGTATGACTAGCTACATTTCTGTAGCAACTGTCCTGAACAACACCGTTATTCAGACCATGTTATTACACCAAACGAAAAAAGGGGATGTATCAACTACATCCCCATATGGCAAATTTACTACGCTTTATTTGGATTAATGAGGTATTTCTCACCGGTTTTTTTGGCGGTGTACTGCAAAATAATCGCCGGAGTCATGGCTTGTTCAAAACTTAATTCATCAGTAAATGCACTGGCAAAGGTGGTTTTGATTTCATTGGCCACTTGTTTTTGCAGCTGACCGATTTGCTGAGGTTGCAGCTTACCCAAGAATCTCATCAATAACCACCCTCCTATGCTCCATGTCATCCCGTATGCGCGGTTCAAGATGGTAGGAGAAAAGTCCAGACCACCGTATATATAAACTTGTTTATTAGATTCAGAGCCATAGGTATTAAAACCTACTGCGTCTTTACTGCCCGATTGTTCCATGGCGGTCAGTATATCGCTCACTACGTCGCCCCCACCTATGGCATCAAAGGCTAAGGTAGCACCGGTTTCATCTATGGCTTTATATAAGTCAGCCTTGAAAGTGTCACTGGACGAATCACAAATATACTTGGCACCAATCGCCTTGAGTATGTCCACCTGTTGCTGCTTTCTAACAATATTGACTAAAGGGACGTCTTGAGCCAGACAAATTTTATTTAGCATCTGTCCTAAACTCGATGCAGCGGCGGTGTGCACTAATGCCGTATGGCCTTCCATACGCATGGTTTCTACCATACCCAAGGCGGTAAGTGGGTTTACAAAAGAGGAAGCGGCATCATTGGCTGAGGTGCCCTCGTTGTGCACAATACAAGCTTGGGCTGGCACACAACAATATTGCGCATAAGCACCACCCGATAAAATGGCTACGGTTTTGCCCATTAACGCTTGTGCTGCTTCACTATTACCTGCAGCCACTACGGTTCCGGCTCCTTCATTACCAATGGGGAGAACCTGATCTAAGCGAGATTTAATACGGGGTAACATGCCAGGATAAAGAGGTGCATTAAGAGTTGATTTATCACCACTGAGCTGTGCAGCGGCTAAATTTGAAGGGCCAAACATAGGCCACATATCGGAAGGGTTAATAGGTGCCGCCTCTATACGCACTATTACTTCATGTGGTTTAGGGGCCGGCACATCAACATCCTTTAAGGACATTTCAAGTTGTCCATCTGAGGAGATAAGGGTAAATAGTTGTTTTGATGTTGTCATTATCGATTGCTCTCTTTCTGGTGTAAAAAGGTAAGTTCAAGTCTAGCCGTATGGTGTAAATATATTGAAATTTTGCTTTAAATATCAAAAAATCGCTATTACATCAATGGTTAAAACGGTACAGACGATTGGTTTTGCAGCATAGCCGTCTTGATGAAGTGTATACTCAGGGTCGATTAATGGCTCATTCACTAACCCCCCCTAGGGTATTAGGCCGAAGAGTAAGTATTACTGAGCTTAATATAAGAAATCGTTCAGATTACGTATAACAGGTTATTGATACCGAGGGGATATATACCAATCCACTTCTTTATCTGAATTGGTATGACTTTTTTTATTAAGATGATATGAATATTACAATGGCTTCATCTAGTAAATATTTAGATATGAAACGTTATTAGTGAGGGCTTATTTAGCAGCCGCTTTTTGCAAAATGCCGATAAATTCTGGGAAGGACTCTTCAGCTTGAGTATCGACTATTTTTGAAATCGGTTCGTTGCTCATAGTGTTCCACCACGCTTGTAGTTTTGGTGTTTTTTCCATAAAGTCTACTTCAAAGATTTTTTTCCCTACCATTACACCTGTCTTAAGACTGTATCGAACGACAAGATCTGTTTGCGTACACTTTTCACCCATCAAATAAGGGCCAAAGGCGGCCATGCTCTCTAGGCATGCAAAGGCCTTTATCAGTATGGGTAACATAACAGCACGGTTTGATTCTGATTTTGGCGCACCCATGAGTATTTCGGGTAAAAACCGTCTTGCGGATAGCTCCACATACAATTCGGCAATGCGCATCAATTCAAAGCCTTTTGCCCTTTGGAATGCATCGCTGGGCAGGATTGGCTTGTCTGGGTAATTATGCTCAATATACTCAAGGATGGCCGCAGTTTCTGATAGAAAACCGTGTTCTGTGCCAATACACGGCACTTTGCCCATAGGGCTTTTTCCCAAATATGAGGGATGGCCTGGATAAGTGCGCTCTTCATTAAAATCAATGCCTTTTAATAACAAGGCATGTTTTATCAAACCGTAATAGTTACTTGCGGGAAAGCCATATAAAGTGAGCATATTGTCATATTCCATAATTAAAGTGTCGATTAGCTTCTCATAAGGAATGTTAGAAATATAGGGTGTTAATGAAATAGGCCGAGTTGACAATGTCCTAAGCAAAAAAGCCAGTTGGGGTCAGGTTGACATTAAATACCAATGATCACCTTTGGTGGCATAACCTTTAGGTTTTTCAAGGCTGTGACAGCATGGATGTTGCACCCGTTATAAGTTGGTTTAGTGCGGATCAGCCATCTGATAATGCCTTTAAACATCAACGCGTAAAGACTTACATGCTTTCAGTTATGGTGAAACGCATCACCTAAAATATAAAAACAAATAAGTTGAGCGAAGACGAGTATTGCTAAGTCGTGAAATAAACCATATACGCGACCTGAGTTAAATACTGTCCCAAAAAATGGCTAGTACTGTTCCTACTTGGCTTGCGGATCAGATGGGGCATAGTGATAGGGAGGACTCAACAATCTATGGCAAATGGATCGCGGGTGAACGACCTGACCATAAAACTAAGAAAACTGAGAAAACTGAGAAAACTAAGAAGGCTAAGAAGGCTAAGAATGAAGACCCCAAATTCCTTTATAATTCCTAATGTAATTCCCAAGAAATGATAACAAGGGAATTACACGAGGAAAAGTCAGCATCTTAGCTTCTAGAAAGGCATTTTCATCCCTGGTGGTAATTGCATACCGCCAGTCACTTCGGCCATTTTAGTCTTTTGATTTTCTTCAATGCGACGAGCTGCATCGTTACACGCTGCAGCGATAAGATCTTCTAGCATCTCTTTATCGTCTTCCATCAAGCTTGGATCAATTTCAACTGTACGCACATTGTGGTTACCTGTCATGGTTACTTTAACCAAGCCAGCACCCGCTTCACCTGTCATTTCTGTGCGAGCAATTTCTTCCTGCATTTGAGCCATTTTGTCTTGCATCATTTGGGCTTGTTTCATTAAATTGCCCATACCGCCTTTTCCACCAAACATAGTCGTATCTCTCTCTAATTAAGGTTGTTAGCAAGTCGTCATAGTGACGCTAATCTTACTGAAATAAAATCGATTGGCAATCTAGCAAATACACTTTTGAGATGAAGATATATTCATTTTAAGCTAAATCACCGTATTTGTTCATTTATAAAGCGTTAATTTGTGTAATATCCTGCGCAATTTGTCCTAGCTGTTCCAACGGATATTCAATACTGTCACTGTCTAATTGAGCCGATAAGCGTTGAACCATCCACTGAACGTTATCATCAAGCAAAATAGACTGTTGAGCCTGTGCGATAAGTTCACGATGAAAACGTTTACGTAACTCAAGGGGCGTTTCTCGTTTAGGCACAATCCCAATCTGGATCTGTACTTGAGTCGGTTGCCCAAGGTATTGAGATAACGCGTCTTGCAGTTGATCAATAGCTGTCTGGGCAGACAAATGTTTTTGATCGGGTTTCAACACCAATATCATAGGATTTGACAATGCCGAACACACAGAGTTCACCCCTAATTGCCGAACCCTACCGCCAACAGACACATTAGTCATCACTTTATACCAATGTAAATCAATCTCGTTTCCTTGAATACTGTGTGGCTCAAATTGGGCTTTTACATCTATGGGCGTCGCATCAGTAGGACCTCGAACGACAGACTCTGCGCTAATGTTGAGCGATTGGGCTGTCAATGAGCTCGTTTTATGTGCGTGATTATGTGCGTGAGCAGCTTGCTGATGACTGGCCGTGTCTGTCGGTTGAATAGTGGCTTCAGTGACGGGCTTAATCGCATCATGAACATCTGCAAATGCATTGATTGGCTCACCCTCTTCGGGCGCGACCCAAGGAGCCCTATCATAATCTGCCACTACTGGAGAATTGATTGTTTCGGCAGTAGATAACGCTTCAAAAGCTTTAGGATCAGTTTCAGTCACTGCAGGCGACTCATTGGCGCTGACAACCGATGTCACTGCAGGTTTGTTCACTCTTGAAGTGGTTATTTTTGTCGATTCTTTTTTTGCCAGTTCATCTTTATGTTGTAACACCCCGACATCGGCAATAAGTGAATCACGACTGGCTAACACTTCGTCAAGAAAATCGTCTACATTATCCTCAGAATCAGTGAGGTTTGGGCGAGTATTATCACTGACATGATTAGCCGTTTTCGGTTCAGACCTTGAGTCAGTAACATCATCAACATTGTTAGCTTCAGTTGTTCCATTTAAAGCCGAAAAAGCCCCCTCTTCGTCATGATCAAATGGTTGATATTCCATGGACATATCATCAGACACGTCATAATCCATAAAAGCATACGCGTTGAGCGGAATATCATCCGCATTACCACTCAATTGACTATTTTCTACAACATTGCTGTCTGCAGTACTCTGCGCTAATTGATGTTTTTCAACCCGCTCTTCAGACGCAGCAATATCCCTTTTCAGCGGTGCTGTTGTGATTTGAGTCGTCGTTTCAGCATCAGCACGAATATCGCCATTGTCTGATGCCGCAGTATGAATAATATCGGCAGCAGTCTTATCAGCTGTCATATGGCTAACGTCACGCTTGACGACGTGGTTGGTAACATTACCAATCGGCATATCGCTTTTGGGTGGCAATGGATTAAACCCCAAACTTTGCGCTTGGTCCAACAACAAAGCTTGCTCAGCCACCAGTGAAGATGCGACTGGCTCATCGTCGATAGCATCAGCAACGTCCACCTCCGTGGTCGCTGCAGTTTCATCCTGAATAGATAATGCTGTTGTCGGTAAAACAATGTCTTTTTGCGGCTGAAGATCAGACTTTGGGCCTGTTTCAATGACCTCTTGCGTTGGAGATGATGAACCGTCAATAACGCTTAAATCAATGTTAGCCGGCGTCGTTGTTAGCCAGCGTTTTACTTGTTTTTCGGGGGTAAACGCTACTGCGCGAAGTAACGCCATTT
Organism: Shewanella sp. T24-MNA-CIBAN-0130; assembly: GCF_040310185.1. Classification (NCBI taxonomy): domain Bacteria; kingdom Pseudomonadati; phylum Pseudomonadota; class Gammaproteobacteria; order Alteromonadales; family Shewanellaceae; genus Shewanella; species Shewanella sp. T24-MNA-CIBAN-0130. The sequence continues at coordinate 29,243 of NZ_JBEOPP010000007.1, forward strand.
CCAAGCCCGATTTAGGATCGGGGGCAAAGGCTAAATCTTTACGACCGTTAAGCAACATTTGGTAATAAAGCTGTACTTGTTCAGGCGCTAATTGCTGTGAGAATGCTAGAATTTGTTCACTAAACAGCGATTGTTGCGCTGCAGCGGGGGCAAACTGAGTTAAGGTGATTTGATGCAATAACTCTAATAAACTGCGCAATACTTCTTCAGCATCGGCACCGAATGCCAACACTTTTGCTACCGTTTGCATTAATGGCCCAACATCGGCATCACACAAGGCTTTTAATAAGGCCAGCACATGTTGTTCATCAATACTGCCCAACATGGTTTGCACTTGTGTCAGCATCACTTGGCCACTGCCAAACGCTATCGCTTGGTCAGTTAAACTGAGCGCATCACGCATACTGCCATTGGCCGCTTTGGCTAATAAGCTCAGCGCTTGTGGCTCAAAAGGTAATTGTTCTTGGGTGATCACATACTCGAGTTGCTTGCTAATTTCGTCTTGCGACAAACTTTTTAGATTAAACTGTAAGCAACGAGATAATACAGTAACAGGCAGTTTATGCGGATCGGTAGTCGCTAGCAAAAACTTAACGTGCTCAGGAGGCTCTTCTAACGTCTTTAGCAATGCATTAAAACTGCTACGCGACAGCATGTGTACTTCATCGATTAAGTACACTTTAAAACGCCCACGGGAAGGACGGTATTGCACATTATCAAGGAGTTCACGAGTATCATCGACTTTAGTACGCGATGCCGCATCGACTTCAATTAAATCAACAAATCGACCTTGAGCAATTTCAATGCAGCTAGAACATTCACCACAAGGATTAGCAGTAACGCCGGTTTCACAATTGAGACCTTTAGCAAATAAACGCGCCAAACTGGTTTTACCCACACCGCGTGTTCCGGTAAAGAGGTAAGCGTGATGTAAACGTTGCTGGCTCAATGCATTAGTTAATGCCATTAATACATGGGATTGACCAACCATTTGTTCAAATTTAGCAGGACGCCATTTGCGGGCGAGTACTTGGTAAGACATGAAATTCCCCACACAGAGCTATCGGGACTCAATCCCTTTAAAGGGATTAACAATAACATGCCAAGGGCTGGCATGCTATTGTTGAGCAAGTATTTGATAGAGCACAATGCAGTTAACTGCCTAATAAAAAAGCAGTTTATATTGCTTTGATTACTCGCCGTCAAACTCGCATAAACTTAATACTTTAATTCCCATACCTTGTAAGCGTTTCTCGCCACCAATTTCTGGTAATGAGATAACAAAGGCAGCATGGCTCACTTCTCCGCCTAATTGACGAATAAGTTTTACTGTAGCTTCAATCGTGCCACCGGTTGCTAACAAATCATCGATAACCAATACTTTGTCATTGGCATTAATGGCATCGGTGTGAATTTCTAAGGTATCTTTACCATATTCTAATTCATAGGTTTGGCTAATGGTTTCGCGAGGTAATTTACCTGGCTTACGTACCGGCACAAAACCAACACCTAGCTCTAATGCCAACGGCGCACCAAATAAGAAGCCACGCGCTTCGGTGCCGACAACTTTAGTAAAGCCTTTTGATTGGTAATGAGCAACTAAAATCGCAATAGTGGCTTTATAGGCGTCTGCGTTTTCTAATAAACTAGTCACATCGCGGAACATAATGCCTGGTGTAGGGTAATCAGGAATGGTTTTAATGCTCTGCTTAATAAGCGCTAAACTGTCTTGGTTCATCATAATTAGTTAACTCTGTATAAAAGTGATTACGCAATAAAAAAGTCCACGTAAATGGTGGACTCTGATAAAAATACTAAGCAGATTTTATGCCCGTTTAATCTCAGTTGCAACAGGCTTATATTAACTGGCTATTTATTATTCTAACTCTGGGATCCGCCACAAGAAAAATAATAAAACAAGCATCATGCACAACAACATAATCTTCACCCATACTATCGGCACAATAATAATACTAATCATAAAACTTAGGCCGCTCATTAGCATGGCTTTTCGCTTTAGTGATCGACTTAATGCCCGCTTTGATTGCCACTGATGAATACCTTCAGCAAACCAAGGATGAGTAATTAGCCAATAATGAAGACGCTCACTGGAACGCGCAAAACAAAACGCAGCCAGTAAAATAAATGGCACCGTAGGCAACAAAGGCAGCGCAATACCAATGATGCCTAACACTAGACTGCACAAACCAATAATAAGAAAAAATCCGCGTTTAACCGCCATAAGCGTCCTCATACAAGCAAAAAACCACTCTAACAGAGTGGTTTAATAAGACAATATCATCGCAGGTTAACCTGAAGTAAACGTTAAATTAATCCTGTTACAGTCAACCATGAAAGACTTGCGGGTAATATAGGAATTAACAAAACTAAAATAAAACCAATAAGATAAAAGATGTTAAACGGGTCTTTGAACGGCTGACTCATGATTATTCCTACATTGAAGATGTTGTTACTGCAATTACTGGCATCTTTCACTCGTTATGTTAAGTCAACATTTAGGTTAACTTTGCGGACAACGGATGTGATGCAAGTCGCAAAAAGTGGCCTATCTTAGACCTATCCTCACAAAATAAAAACCTTAAATATACTAAGTCTATTATGCCTCAATTGATGAAATAACAATGCCCTTTTGTGCCAATTGTTGCAATAGAGGTAAACAGCCAGATAACAGAGTTTCACTGGGCATTTGTGGGTAATGTTCGTTTAACCAACTAATAATGGCATCTACCGTTACACCTTGTTGAGAAAGGCTCATTTGTTCAATGTAAGCCAGCACTTGAGCGCTTAACGGTGTCAGTTGCAAAAAAGCGACTTCATCACCTGCATCTCTAAATACACAAAAAAACTGCGCTTGCGGTGTCGGTTCAATGGGTTGGTAGTCAAGGCTAATATGTTGAACATCAAAGGCATATTGCGCCACCTTGGCACAGGCCGCTAGGCACAAGCTATGCTGGCTTAGTTCGCCGGTATTGATCAATTGAGACGTGGGCGTATCAGGCGCTACCGCTACACACAACTCTAGCCATTCATAATGTGCTAACGGCAACATAAAAACAGGATCATCTTCTGTTATATGATATTCGTGTTGTAAAAAGGATAAAAACTCGCCCGCAATTTCAACAAATATTGGCGTTTGACAATCATGCTTCACAAAAAATTGCTGCACTAATGTCTGCCATTGCTCATCCTGATACAAACTTTTAAGCACCGGAAAAGCACTCGACACGAAACCGACAATGTTATTAAAAAATAGCTCTCGGTAAACTTGCATTCGCCGCAGCTCTATTCCTTCCGGTAAGGGTAAACTGGGATTACGGATATAATCCATAAATTGCTGTTGGATCGCGATAAAACTCATTATACCTTCCTCACGAATGACTGCTGAGCTAAAGCATCTTGTTGGTATTGATGGATCTGATTGATCTCGTTCAGCAAAACTTTGGTTTTAGGAATATTAAAATCGCGTTCGAGTAATGTTGGATGCACACCGTGTAATTGATAGCATTGCTGTAATAATGCCCATACAGGATCAATAATATCCGCACCATGGGTATCGATCATTAAATCGATGTCTTGTTGGTAATGTCCTGCTATATGTAAATATTCAATACGCTCGGTCGGCATGGCAGCCAAAAAGGCATGGGCATCATATTGATGGTTAATTGAGTTAACATAAATGTTATTAACATCGAGTAGCAGTTTACAGTCCGCTTCTTGTAAGACTGCATTCACAAAATCGACCTCACTCATTTGTGCACCAGGTGCCGCATAAAAAGAAACATTCTCTAAAATAAACGGACGCTCGAGTATGTCTTCGACTTGCTTTATCCGCTTAGCGGTATGGATGACTGCATCATCAGTAAATGGGATCGGCATCAAATCATACATATGGCCAGTACCAGAGCAATAACTTAAATGCTCTGAATACACTTCAATATTATGCTCATCCAAAAAGCGTTTTATATTGTGTACAAATTGACTATCTAGCGCTTCAGGACTACCAATTGATAACGAAAGTCCATGGCAGAAAAAAGCATATTGTTCAGTTAATTGCTTAAACTGACGTCCAAACTTGCCACCGAGCGTCATCCAGTTTTCAGGTGCGACTTCAAAAAACTCGATTGCAGTTGGCACATGCCGACAAAACTCATCCAGCATTTCGCGACGAAGCCCTAACCCGACATTGGCTAAGCCATCAGCATGATTTGTCGACATAATGCGTGTCCTTGAATTAATGAGTAATGCTAAAAATGAGTTAAAAAACAGATAAAACTAAGGCCTGAAATTCAGGCCTTAGTCTCTCAGATAAGTACAGGCTTTATCAAATAAACACAGCTAATTATTTCTGACCGCCGCACTTACCTTCTACGGTTTTTGCTGCAGAGTTCATCTTGTCGCCGCCACATTTGCCTTCAACGGCTTTTTCCGCTGACATTTTCATGTCACCGCCGCACTTGCCTTCGCCACATTTGCCTTCAGCAGCTTTTTCAGCTGACATTTTCATGTCGCCGCCGCACTTGCCTTCGCCACATTTGCCTTCAGCAGCTTTTTCAGCTGACTTTTTCATATCACCGCCGCACTTGCCTTCACCGCATTTGCCTTCTCCGCCATCAAGCTGATAACCAGAAGTTAATTGTTGAAAACCAAATGGGTTAGCTTCTACTTGAGCGCTAAAGCCAGCCGTTATCACAACAGTACCAAGTGCAACCGCTAAAGTCGTTTGTTTGATTGAATTCATAATACTTATCTTCCTTATTTCTTATTTGTATAGGGTGACCAACATCATTGCCGGCTTGCTTAAAGAGACCTGCAGTGAGTAAAGTTTATTGCAAAAAAACTAAAAAATGTGGAAAACATCCATTTATTTACCACAAATAATTGCTAGGCGACCTAAAAATAGACTTCCAAAAAAGTTAACATAAACACTACAACAGTGCTATCAATCTGATTCTTAATAATAATTTATTCAATACCTCGACAAAAATATGCGTATAGTCATTTAGTGCTGCTATCAGATAATAAACACGTTAAAATAGCGGACTTTTGACTTCAGCAAGGTGTACTGTGCGCGTTATTTTAGCTCCAATGGAAGGTGTGGTTGATGACCATATGCGTGAAATTTTATCTGCCATCAATCCATTTGACCTGGTTGTGACTGAATTTGTCAGGGTAGTAAACATACTATTGCCTGAAAAAGTCTTCTATAAATTGTGTCCTGAATTACATCATCAAGGCTTAACGGCATCTGGCACGCCAGTACGTGTTCAGTTGTTAGGACAAGAACCTGAGTGGATGGCACAAAATGCCATCAGAGCCATAGAGCTAGGGTCAAATGGCGTCGATGCAAACTTTGGTTGTCCAGCCAAAACCGTTAATAAAAGTAAAGGCGGCGCCGTTTTATTGCAATATCCAGAAAACATTTACAATATCGTCAAAGCCATGCGCGACGCTGTACCGTCTGAACACCCTGTTACCGCTAAAATCCGTTTAGGTTATGAAGACAAGTCGTTATTTATGGAGAATGCTTTAGCCGTATATGAAGCTGGCGCAACAGAGCTAGCGATCCACGCTCGCAGTAAAACCGACGGCTATAGGCCACCAGCTTATTGGGAGTACATTACTGAAGTCAGAAAACGCTTACCCATTCCCGTTATTGCTAACGGAGAGATCTGGAACGCAGCAGATGCACAACGCTGTATGGATGTCACTGGTTGTGACAGTGTGATGATTGGCCGCGGCGCAATATCCCTACCTAACCTCGGGGATACCATTAAAACCGGTGCAAGCCCTTTTAGCTGGCAACAAACATTAAGCTTGTTAATGGCATATACCGACAAGGAGCTGAGTGGCCGCAAATCAGATTACTATCCCTCACGAATTAAACAGTGGTTTAGTTACTTAAACCGCCAATATCCCGAAGCGGATGCCTTATTTAGAGAACTGCGGGTGTTTAAAACTACGGAAGAGATTGTTAAGGTTTTACAGCATGCTCATCGGACACTTATTTAATCCTCCCTCTTTGTGAATATTACTAACCTAAACTCCTATTGATCTTTATCAAATGAGTCATCAATAGTTTTAGTTACATAGAGGTTGCCTTGAAGCGTATTCAACAAAGCATGGCAAGTATTGAACAGCAAAGAGCTAACAGATCTAAGTTAATCGCTGACGAATAAGCATTGGTATTGTCTTACCGCTATGCGTGGATGATCAATATGTCAATTCGGCATACCTAATCTGGATTGTCTAAACCAAAAACAACACGTGCAATGTCACAAAATGAATCAATAGTAAATTATTATTCATGTCTTTATCGCAAAAATCTAATCGAGAATTGATCTTAGTCATAACGTCTGAAATTTTTGTGCATAGAATAGAATTTATACATTGGCATAGTCAATTAAGGTTATCTCAGTTGCACAACATTCAGGACATACAGCAAAGACTACAACAACTCGAAAATATTTTGAGGCGTGAGTTAATGCTACATATAAAGGATTTATCAAAAACAACTGAAGTAGCCCATATATCAATGGATACCTCCCTTGGGCAAGTTATTGATTACCTGTCAAAAGTAAAACTCGTTGACACAGAAATATTCACCAAGCTAATGAAGCTTGATGCCGCACATTGCCAGCTTGAGCTTGGTCTTTATGGACTCTGCTCTGATTGTGAAATGGACATAGAACCACCACGCTTAATCGCCGATCCAACGGAACAGCGTTGTACTCATTGTGAACAAAGATACCGTCGCGAACATCGACATGAGTTACGCTTAAATCACTAGCAATCTTTAACTAACCACCACAAAATTGTTTAATCTTAACAATATCTAGCGATAACAATATCCAGTATTAAAATATCCAGCATATAACAATATCTAGCATTAAATGGGTGCCATAAAAAAGACCTACACCTCTGTGTAGGTCTTTTCGCTATAGAAAATAAAAATCAATCACACTTTCTAATGTCTAACAGCACCGTTATCTTAGAACTTAACCGTTACACCGCCGTAGTATTGACGACCGATAGTGTCATACACTTCTGGTACCGTACCACCATCACTTCCATTAGATACGCCTGAAGGCTCTTCGTCAGTGATGTTTTTCACACCCGCACTGAAGGTAATCATGTCCGTAACATAATAAGTACCCGCTACGTTGTGGTACAAAATCGCATCCACTTTTTCACCAGTCCCTAAGTCGTCCATTTCACCGATATAACGGTTGAAATAGTTAACACTCCAGCTGTCTTGACCCGCTTGAATACTGAAGTTGTTACGAACTTCAGCATACGCACCAAAGTTACCGTCAATCTTGTTGGTGTAATCATTGTCTTCTTGTTCGAAGTTCAATAAGTAGGTGGTGTCATTACTGATCTTCCAATCTAAAGTTAAGCCTTCAAAATGATACGCTAAGTTGAAGTCTACACCGCTAGTATCTTGGCTACCTACGTTTGTTAACGAGTTAGTTACGTTAGACAGATCACCGTTTTCACCGATGTTAAAGGTTTCACAGGCAGCTGCAGAGGCGTTAGCAAAACACTCATTTAAGCCAGCTTGAACGTCTAAACGAGTGATCGCGTCGGTCACTTTAAAGCGCCAGTAATCAAGGGTTAATGATAGACCGTCAACATAGCTTGGTGAGTAAACTAAACCAGCTGTATAAGAATCTGACTCTTCAGCCTTTAGCTCATCATCGGAAGTGTAACGAACCAAGATCTGTGGATCTTGAGCGTTTTCCCATGGGTCATCTAAGTAATCGAAAGAACCTGTGTCACCACCGAATAGTTCACTGATACTAGGCGCACGGAAACCTGTTGCCGCGACACCTCGGAGCATTAAATCATCAGTGGCTTCATAGGTTAAGCCTACTTTCCACGTTGACGCTTTACCAAATGTTGAGTAATCGTCATAACGCAGGGCAAATTCACCGGTTAATTTTTCAGTGAAAGGCACGCTGACTTCTTCAAACACAGACATGACATTGTAATTACCATCTGTCGCATCTTGTTGTGCAGCAGTGCTGTCACCCGCAACAGTCACTGGATCTGGATTGTAAAAGCCGCTTTCATAATGGTATTCAGCACCAATAGCAAATGCGACAGCACCAGCACTTAGGTCAAATAATTCACCATTTAAGCCAGCAGAAACAACGTGTTGTTCGTTACCGCCATCAGAATTTTCGGTAAAACTAATGTCATTAACAATTGCACCTGTTAATGGATCACCACTGAACCATGCATCTTGGTTAGCATAAACCGATTGCTTAAGATTGGTGGCATTGATTAAGTTTTCAACTTGAGAATCCGCTTTATTTTTACCATAGGTGTAAGCGATATCCCAGTTCATACCCGTATTGATATCAAAGTCACCGGCAAGGCCTGCAGAAAGGCGAAATGTGTCAGTGTCTTGAGAATAAATACGAGGACCTGCATCAGTTGTACGACGACGATAGTTAACTCGTCCAGTATCATCAGCTTCGATGCCACCATCAGTCATGGCTTGATCAAGGGGAATACATGCCGCACCAGCAGTCACACCTGGAGCATCACAAACGTTTAGCATAACATCGGCAGGTTGTGCCGCCATTTGTTGGTTAGACTGACGCTTAGTGTAAAGAACATCGCCTGTTAGGACTAAATTATTGTCGAGTTCTTGAACCATGTTAGCAAATAAACTGTAACGCTCGTTTGGTGTTTGGAAATAGCTGCTTGTGGAGTAGTCATAACCAGTTGAACGATCAACCCAGTTCCCTGCATCATCACGTACTTTACCGCCTAATGAACCCGTTGGTAAAAATGAGCTATAACCAGGGGTTGTCCAATCACGATCGGATTGAATTATGCTTTCACGCTTTGAATACGCAGCACCAATAGTGTAGTTACCATCGTCAGTGTTAAAGCCATATAAACCACTGATCTCGCCAGTCTCACCATCGCTTTCGCTAGTCGTGCTTCCATTAACATCTAATTGAAAACCTTCAAAATCTTTTTTGGTGATGATGTTAACGACACCGGCAATCGCATCAGAGCCGTATACCGCTGAAGCACCATCTTTTAAGATTTCAACACGAGAGATCATCGCCACAGGGATAGAGTTCAAATCGACAGAGCTGTCCGCGCCAGAACCAGAGTTCACCATGCGACGGCCATTTAATAACACTAACGTACGTTGTGAACCCATACCGCGTAAGTCAACTTGTGCCACACCGTCGGCGCCATTGTTGGTGCTAGAACCAACTGCTGCACCCGCCATTGATGTTTGAGCTTGAAGTAGTTGGTCAACTGAAGTGAAACCTTCGGCGCGAATGGCTTCGGCTGAAATGATGGTTACTGGAGAAGCCGTTTCCATATCTTGACGTTGAATACGAGAACCCGTTACTTCGATTCTTTCCACTTTCTGTTCATCGGCTGCCAATGCGACTGAAGAAAATAAGCCTGTAGTGGCGACACTTGTTGCGGCCACAGCTAATAAACTGCGGCGAATAGCCTTAGCCGTTAATGTTATTGAACTCATGAATAAACTCCCTATAACTTGAATATAACTTGGAATAAAATAAAACAAGTCATTATATTTTTAATTATGAATAATTGGTCATTCCCAATCATTGAAAAACATTATTAATGAATAAAAATCCTTTAGTCAATATGGACAACATGTGAACAACATCACATTTAACATCTGGATTGATAATTAATTTGACTTAAACTTATTCGCTCAATAATCAATGACTTAAAAAATTTAACTATCTTTACTAAGATTATTAATATTTTAAAACGTAAAAAGAAAACAAATAAAATACGCAAAAAAAACAACCAAACACACAGAATAAAACACAACGCAAACTTAATTAACAACTACCACACAATTACCCATAAAATGCATCAACAATTAAATGGTAATATTTAAAAAATAAATTACTGATTGTCGTAAAAATAATCAGAATGACATTTCAAAATTACTGAGTATTTATTCAAAAAAATAACTCATTCGTCTTTTTTAGCCGATCTTTATTCAAATAACGATAATGCTTGCCTTGTAATGACTGTCATTTAGGCCTACACAACAACCGATTCGCTTACGTTATGTACAGAGGAGATCACACTTGAGAGGAACACAAAACCGATACACGAAGCTCATCAGTACTCAACATCTGAGTACAAATGTTAACTAAATGTTATCTTGTTAGCTGCCATTATTCACCTACACTATATTGTGAATTGGGCCACATTGAACATTAAATAACAGGATTGACTAACCATTCAGCAACGTAAATAGCTAAGCTATCAAAGCACAAAAAACAAGCAAGGAGATAATGCTCCTTTTTGATTAACTGACAGCACAATTAAGAGTGCACACTTTATCTGCGCTGAAGCAGTAAGCAATTTCAAATGCTGCTGATTCAACTGCATCAGAACCGTGAACGGCGTTAACGTCGATACTTGCAGCATATTTCCACGTAATGTGCCACGTAAAGTGCCACGAGCAGCCTCAGCGGGATGAGTTGCCCCTATGATTTCACGATTAGCTAGAGCAGCGTTTTCGCCGGCTAACACTTGAACCATTTCCGGACCCAAAATCATCAATAAAATTAAGACGCAGAGGTGCTTTTTAGTAACTTGAGATAAATATTTATCAGCTTTGTTCTGATTGTGATATGAACATAGAACCACCAAACTTAATTGCCGGCCCAATAGAACAATGTTGTACTGATTAATCTTAAGCAAAAATACCTTCTCAAACATCGACATGAGTTACACCTAAACCATTAGAGCCGTGTCTTAGCCATTCCATTTACTTATGTCTTATTCAATGCAAAACAAAAAGCCGGCTAATAATTAGCCGGCTTTTTACATTAACAATAAATGTTAAATTAGAACTTCACGCTTGCACGAACGAAGAAGTAACGACCTAATACGTCATAAGTATATGGATCGGTATTTGAATCTAAGTTACCGGTGTAATAAGGAGGCTCTTTATCAAAGAGGTTGTTCACACCACCAGATAAACGAACCGTACTGGTTAGATCATAAGAACCTGAAAGGTCATGATAAACAATGCTATCTACAGAAGGTGCATAACAAGCAGAGGTATCATCTTTACAAGCAAATGAATCCATACCATCAATATAACGAATTTCGTATGTCGCACTCCAATCATCACCACTTGCCGTTAGATCAAGGTTGGTTTTGATTTTAGCAAAGCCACCTGCGTTACCCGTTACAAAGCCACGGTAATCGACTGCATTACCATCTGGGTCAAATTCTTCATAGGTTTCTAAAATCGACGTATCTAGGTTTGCTTTCCAGCTTAACCCTACTGCCTCGAAGGCATACGCTACGTTGATATCATAACCAGACGTGTTGGTTGCACCAACGTTTTGTAAACCGTTATCAAACTTAATACGACCTGTCGCGTCGATTTCAATATTTGAAGCTTGGCATAATGCAGTATCGGTATTAATGGTTACTCCACTTGCGTCTAAACATTGATTAGCCACATAATTAGAATCAACTGCGGTAATCGTGTTCGTGATAGCAATATCGTAATAATCAAACGTTAACGATAGCCCATCGACAAAGCTAGGTGAATACACCAAACCAGCAGTGGTAATATCTGCTTCTTCTGGCGTTAACAACTCATTACCCCCCACAGTCACTTCTGCTTGGCTTTGCTCTGAAGCAGGGTGAACTATTTGATTAAATGATGGCGATTTACCACCAAATAACTCATCTACAGTAGGAGCGCGGAACGCAGTTGAACGGCCACCACGGAACATTAAATCATCTGTCATGCGCCATGTTAAGCCTAACTTCCAAGTAGTGTCATCACCAAAAGTATTGTAATCGAAATAACGCATTGCAGCGCTCAAATCAACTTGTTGTGCAAAAGGTAAATCGCTTAACAATGGAATCGCCAATTCTGCATATACTTCGTTTACACTAAAATCACCCGCTGTAGCTTCAACGCGAGGGTCATTAGCAAGACCTTGCGCCGTTAATGAATCAGGGGTGAAATGAGCGGACTCTTTACGGTTCTCATAACCAGCAGCAAACCCTAGAATACCAGCAGGTAAATCAACGATATCACCGGTAAGTGTTGCCGCAATAATATCTAATTCACTACCACCACTGTTAACTTCAGTATAGACGAACGGTTCAATGCTCTCACCTTTCCAAGATGACTCTAAAAACGGATCAAAAGTGCCCGCTAATACAGCATCGTTAATAGAACCTATGTTATGCAGATTTGCAAGGGTATCGACTGAATCGTTTTTACCTTTGTTGTATGAAGCATCCCAAGTCCAACCGTTGTCGAACATGCCTTCTAAACCGATAACGACACGAACCGTATCAACTACTTGACTAAAGTCACGGGTACCAGATTCAACCATACGACGGCCATAACTCAGTTCTTCACCATCTTGAACCCAAGGAAGTAAGTCATCAGTCATGAAACCACCAGCAGACTTAGGCTTGTATGCCCATGCAGCGCTGTTCCAAATAGGTTGTGGTGCCATTTGCTGTTCTGACCAACGCTTAGAATACATAGCTTCAGAGAAGAACGTAATATTGTCAGACAAATCATATGAGCCAGCAAAACTTAAGTTAATGCGTTCCATTGGCGTAGACAAATAGCTGTCTTTGGCATAGTTATATTTGTCATCACTAGTAAAATCATGGAAAGCGCCATCACGACCACTTACATCAGCTTCAGATTTACCATCAAAATACTCAAACTCTGGCTCACCCTTGTCATCAGCTACATACTGACCGTAATATCCTGAGTCACCAACAGCATAAGCATCGTCTGCGCCTGAAGGAGTGATGTTAAAGTTCTGATCACCCCAAACATGACCTCCTTGACTATATGAGCTACCACCACAATATAATGTTTTGCTACCTGCCGCGCCGGTTTCAGAGATTGGGCAATCTGAAAAATCACGGTCTGCTTGGCTTGCATCACCACGTTTAGTGTACTGCGCGTTAATAACCACATTACCTTTATCAAACGTGTTACCAAGAGTAAAATCTATGCTCGTTTCGTCTGCGTCGCCTTGACCACTCATACCGGTTTGAGCATTCATTTCAAAACCGTCGAAATCACGTTTTAAAATAATGTTTACTACGCCAGCAATGGCATCGGTACCGTAAACAGCTGAAGCGCCATCTTTTAATACTTCAACACGTTGGATCATTGATACTGGAATAGTATTCAAATCCACTGTGGACGCGGGCCCCGTTCCAGAAGCAATCATACGGCGGCCGTTGACTAATACGAGTGTACGACTCGTTCCTAAACCACGAAGGTTAATACTAGAGTTACCTTGAGAGCCATTGTTCACGGCAGCGTTAGTCATCGCGCCACCGGTAGAGGTCATTTGTTGTAAAACATCATCAATAGATGTTGCGCCAGAAGACACAATTGATGACGCATCAATGACACTAACCGGACTCGCAGTTTCCATATCGGCACGCTTAATACGTGACCCCGTTACTGCAATTCTTTCCACTTTCTGAACTTGTTCTTCTGCTGAAACCACAGCTGAAGAGAATAAACTTGTTGTAACGACACTGGTTGTTGCAACAGCCAGTAGACTACGACGAATAGCCTTAGCAGTTAATGTTACTGAACTCATGAATAACTTCCCTATAACTTATATAAAATGAATACAAGTAATTTATAATTTTTATATTTATATTAAACAATTGATTGAATTTAACAAAACCAATTATCGAGAAGCATTATTAATGAATTAAAAACCTTTAGTCAACACGGGCAACAAGTGAACAACATTAAGTTTAACAATTGGCCCAATCAATAGTTTGACTTTTGCTTTAATGATAATAACCAGTAAGTTAACTTGTAATATATGTTTATTAATATTATAAATATTAATAAACATATGACAACTAACAAGATGAAGTCAAGAACAAAACAAATTGTAAAACCAAATTAAACATAACCCACCCATATTTAACCGTATTGCAACGCAAAATAGGAAGATGTATTAATAAAATAAATTTTAATATTTAAAAAAACCTTATTGATTGCCGTAAAAACAACCAGAATGACATTTCGAAATTATTGATTATTTATTCAAAAAATAACTCAATAGCAATCATTTAAGGGTTTTTATTCAAGAAAGTGATAATACTAGGCTAACAACATAGGGTGACATGCGTAAATAACAATCAATTTAATGAACGGTATTGGATTTAGCTCACGGGGTATTTAGACTGAGAACTGCATCATATTTAATAGATTTTAATACCACACTTTGCAACATAAATGTTAATAAAAAGTGTTTTCACTTATAACTATTCATCAATAACACGAGAAAAATATTGCCCCATTCTGTTAATAATACCCTTGACCAATCATAAGGAATATTAACAGCATGTTTACACTATATCTCACACACCCTAGCGTTCTGCTACTTTGATCTAAATAGGAATAATGCCAGTTTTACGGTGTGATGATCAAAAAGAACAAAACTCTGCACTGATAATATAGTGAAAAAATTGGTATAAATTAGATATAGGAATTAATAAAGATAAAAATAGATATTAGCGAAGCGAACACAAAAAAGGAGCCTAAGCTCCTTTTATGATCAACTTACAGCAACAATTAACGAGTGCGTGGGCACACTTCATCTGCGCTGAAGAAGTAAGCAATTTCACGAGCTGCTGATTCAACAGCATCTGAACCGTGAACAGCATTTTCGTCGATGCTGGCAGCGTAATCACCACGTAATGTGCCACGAGCAGCTTCAGCTGGGTTAGTTGCGCCCATGATTTCACGGTTAGCTAGAACAGCGTTTTCGCCTTCTAACACTTGAACCATTACAGGACCAGAAGTCATGAAAGAAACTAAAGCGCCAAAGAAAGGACGTGCGCTGTGTTCAGCGTAGAAACCTTCAGCTTGTTCTTTAGATAGGTGTACCATTTTAGACGCGATGATCTTAAGACCAGCCGTTTCAAAACGGTTATAAATTGCGCCAATGTGGTTGTTAGCAACTGCATCTGGCTTGATAATAGAAAATGTGCGTTCGATCGCCATAACGAGCTTCCTTAATGTGAGCAAGTATAAAAAATTTTGCAAATTATACGTAATTTAAGAGTATATTCCTAGCCTTATCCGCTTTCTCAGTGATATTTCATCACTCGATTGGGTCATTTATATTAACATGGCGCAATTTATGCTCATAGGTGAACATTAATCTTAATCTGCAAGTTTTTAGACAGTATTACGATGTCCACAGAGTGCTCAACAAAGTGCTCAAAAATAAGCATTTCGCATATATACGCTAAGTTTATGTAAAATGAATATCGGCAATAACCACCGATAAAAAAAGAGCCAATCTTAGTAGATTGACTCTTTTTTTGTGATCAATTACCCGCTATAAATAGGGCTGTTGATGGGTTAACACTCCGGCAAAGACTACCCTTCGCTGACCATATTGACCGTGTATTTCGGGATATCAATAATCATATCGCAATCCACAACTTTAGCTTGGCAAGATAAACGACTTTCAGGTTCTAATCCCCATGCTTTATCAAGCATGTCATCTTCTAACTCATCACTTTCGTCAAGCTGGTCAAAGCCATCGCGAACAATGACATGGCATGTAGTACAAGCACATGATTTTTCGCACGCATGTTCAATATGAATACCGTTACGTAAGGCTACGTTTAAAATGGTCTCACCGACTTCGGCTTCAAGTACTGCGCCGTCTGGACAAAGTTCTTGATGGGGTAAAAATACTAACTGTGGCATCATTTCACCTATATGTTGTCGACCGACTGCCCTTTTAGCGCCGCTCTAATAGAATTATCCATACGTCTTGACGCAAAATCTTGGGTTTTGTCATCGAGATTTGCAATCGCTTTTTCAATGGCATCAATATCGTCTTGTTGTGCTACTGTATCAAGTTGTGCCATCGCAACCACTAACTGTTCGCGTTCTTGCTCATCTAGTAAAGCAGCATCTTTAGCCAAAGCAGCATTAAGTGATTCAATCACCCGCGCCGCTTCCACTTTTTGCTCTGCCAGCATACGACGAGTAATGTCTTCTTTAGCATACTTCATCGAATCTTTAAGCATGGTCGCTATTTCAGTATCCGATAAACCAAATGATGGTTTCACTTGGATAGAAGTATTAACTCCGGTGGATTTCTCCATCGCGGTCACGCTGAGCAAGCCATCAGCATCCACTTGGTATGTCACTCGGATATGCGCAGCACCTGCCGCTAATGGCGGAATACCGTGTAGGGTAAAGCGCGCCAAAGAACGGCAGTCATCAACAAGCTCGCGTTCGCCCTGCACCACATGGAATACCATTGCCGTTTGGCCATCTTTAAAGGTGGTAAACTCCTGCGCACGTGCAACGGGGATGGTGGTATTACGAGTGACCACTTTTTCAACCAAGCCGCCCATGGTTTCAACGCCCAGCGATAATGGGATCACATCTAACAGTAACAAGTCTGATTCGGGCTTATTACCAACAAGAATATCAGCCTGAATAGCTGCACCTATGGCAACAACACGATCAGGATCAATTGAGGTCAATGGTGTTTTTTTAAAGAAAGCTTCAACTTGTTCACGCACTAAAGGCACGCGAGTTGAACCACCCACCATGACGGTTTCAATGACTTCATCCACACTCACGTCAGCATCGCGCAAAGTACGGCGGCAGCTACCTATGGTTTTTTTCACCAACGTGCCAATTAACGTGTTAAATAAGCTTTTATCCACAATGCAGGTTAATGTTTTTTCGCCAATAGTGACCAAGGCTTCAACGCTTTCACTGTCGGTCAACGCTTCTTTAACTCGGCGAGCTTCAATGAGTAATTGACGCGCTAATTGACTGCCTGGCTCGGTTATTTGCCACTCTTGTTGTAAATGACTCACTAATAAATGATCAAAATCATCACCACCTAGAGCTGAATCACCGCCAGTGGCTAACACTTCAAATACACCACGACTTAAACGAAGAACAGAGATATCAAAAGTGCCTCCGCCTAAATCGTAAATGGCAATCACGCCTTCTTGCTTTGAATCTAGCCCATAAGCAATGGCAGCGGCTGTCGGTTCGTTCAGTAAACGTAATACTTTAACACCCAACAACTCTACCGCATCTTTGGTACCTTGGCGCTGTGCATCATCAAAATATGCCGGCACGGTAATGACCAAGCCTTCTAATTCGCCACCTAATGTCGTTTCTGCTCGCGCAATAAGCGGTTTTAAAATTTCGGCAGACACTTGGATCGGATTAACATGCCCCATAGGAGTAGAAAACACCGGTAAGCCGTTTTCACTTGCGTGTAATGCGTAAGGTAATCGATGTACACCAGACTGAATATCAGTAAGGCTACGTCCCATAAAACGCTTAATAGAAATGATAGTATTTTGTGGATCTAAAGCCGATTGTTCTTGAGCCTCATAGCCCACTAACACACGGGTATCAGCATAATGCACCACAGAAGGCAACGAATGACGTCCTTGCTCATCAGGCAAGGTCAATGCTTGAGCACTTCTTACCGCAGCAACAAGTGAGTTGGTGGTACCTAGATCAATCCCAACCGCAAGACGATGCTGGTGCGGTGCGGCGCTTTGGCCAGGTTCTGCAATTTGCAACAGTGCCATAGTGTTCCAACTTGTTATGTTATCGATTAGTCGAGCTAATCATAAATAAGGTTTAGAATTTTGGGGAATTCAGTCGAGCAAGCCATCTTCAATCCGGGCTAACTCATCATGTAATTTTGCCATAAACTTTAGCTTACGAATTTGATCTGCCGCTAATAATGCATCTGCATTATCATCACTGACCAATAACGTCGCTAATTTAGCAGAGAGGACAGACTCAAACTCACCAAACGATTCATACAGTTCATCAATTGATGGCTGCGGGTCACTGTTATGCGCGATGTCTTCAAGCGCTTCACGCCACTCCATTTGCTGCATCAAAAATGCACCATCTTTCAATGTGGTGGTTTCGTGACTTAATTCAATTCCGCGTAAGCTCAACATGTGTTCAGCACGGCGTAAGGGATTTTTTAACGTTTGATAACCATCATTAACTTGTGCTGTACGCTGAACTGACAAGCGCTTTTGTTGCTCGGTATCATTAGCGAATTTATCGGGATGGACCGCCCGTTGCAGTTCGCGGTAGCGCTCTGCAAGTAAGGCGGTATCGATATCAAAGGCAGGTACAACATTAAACAGATCGAAATAATTCATGGGCAGATATCATGCTTACTGTTTGATATAAACGGCTTAATAGGTAAATAATCGTTAAACGGTGAAACTTTCACCACAACCACATTCACCCTTTGCGTTAGGATTATTGAACTGAAAACCTTCATTTAGGCCTTCTTTGACAAAATCAAGTTCAATACCTTGCAAATAAATAAAGCTTTTAGCATCGATGATGATATTCACACCCTCGATATTATAAAGTTCATCATCGTCATTGAGTTCGTCAACGAACTCAATGACGTATGCCATACCTGAACAACCTGATGTTCTCAACCCAAGGCGCAAGCCAAGGCCTTCCCCGCGATTAGCAAGAAACGATCTAACTCGATCAGCAGCAGCGGGGGTCATTGAAATTGCCATCTTAACTCCAGGTATTACTTAGCTTGTTTGCTTTTATACTCTTCAATTGCTGCTTTAATGGCATCTTCTGCCAAAATTGAGCAATGAATTTTAACCGGCGGCAATGCTAACTCTTCAGCGATGTCGGCATTTTTAATGGTCGCGGCTTCATCAACACTTTTACCTTTAACCCATTCTGTTACTAATGAGCTAGATGCAATTGCGCTGCCGCACCCATATGTTTTGAATTTTGCATCTTCAATAATGCCGTCTGCATTAATTTTAAGTTGCAACTTCATTACATCACCACAGGCTGGCGCACCAACCATACCCGTTACTATTGATGGATCGTTCTTATCAAATGAACCTACGTTACGTGGGTTTTCATAATGATCGATTACTTTTTCGCTATAAGCCATGATAGTACTCCAAAATCTGTGTCGTTATTAGTTTACGATTAATGGTATTACGCTCATTTAATGAGATTAAATTAGTGTTGTGCCCATTGAACTTGGTCCAAATCGATACCATCTTTGAACATCTCCCATAACGGAGACATTTCGCGTAACTTATCAATAGATTCATTTATCGTTTTAATAGAGTGGTCAATTTCTTCATCGGTAGTAAAGCGACCAATAGAGAAACGAATTGAGCTATGTGCCATTTCATCATTTAAACCCAATGCACGTAATACGTAGCTTGGCTCTAAACTTGCTGAAGTACAGGCTGAACCTGAAGAAACCGCTAAGTCTTTTAAGGCCATCATTAACGACTCGCCTTCAACAAAGTTGAAACTTACGTTAAAAATACCACTGTAGCGTTGTTCCATATCACCGTTGATATAGGTTTCTTCGATATGTTTAATACCGTTCCACAACTTGTCACGAAGATGGGTAATACGTGCGCTATCAGCGGCCATGTCTTGTTTAGCAACAGCGGCTGCCTCACCTAAGCCTACGATTTGATGCGTTGCTAATGTGCCACTACGCATACCGCGTTCGTGTCCACCACCGTGCATTTGCGATTCAAGACGAATACGTGGCTTACGGCGAACATAAAGTGCACCGATACCTTTTGGTCCATACATTTTATGGCCAGAAATCGAAATTAAATCTACTTTGGTCGTTTGCACGTCAATCGGAAGTTTACCCGCACTTTGCGCAGCATCCATGTGGAAAAAGATACCTTTTGAACGGCATAATTCACCAATGGCATCGATATCATGTATGACACCAATTTCGTTGTTAACATGCATAATACTGACTAAAATTGTGTCATCGCGCATCGCCGCTGCTAAACGTTCCATTGGGATAATGCCGTTAGCATCGGGAACAAGATAACTGACTTCATAACCTTCACGTTCTAACTGTCTGCAAGTATCTAAGGTTGCTTTATGTTCAGTTTTACTAGTGATGATGTGCTTGCCCTTTTTATGATAAAAGTGGGCAATACCTTTAATCGCAAGGTTACTCGATTCTGTCGCACCTGAGGTAAACACAATTTCACGATGATCAGCATTGATTAAATCAGCAATTTGATTACGGGCGACATCAACCGCCTCTTCAGCTTGCCAACCATAACGATGTGAACGCGATGCTGGATTACCAAACACACCGTCCATTGTCATGTGTTGCATCATTTTTTCTGCGACACGCGGATCGACAGGGGTTGTGGCGGCATAATCTAAATAGATAGGAAGCTTCATAATACACTCCGTACTCAGCAGTCTCAGATGAGGCTACATACAACGTACAAATAATAATGATTTATCAATCAACATAGGGAGTTACAAACTCAATCTATGTTCCTTTTGTATTTCGTCTTGCTTTAACGAGATAAATTGAACGTCTCGTTTTTGCATTAAACCCGCAAGCGAAATACTGTCTAAAAACTCTGAAATTTGTTTACTTAAGTCACCCCATAAAGAATGGGTTAGGCAACGAGTACCACTTTGGCAGTTACCTTTTCCTTGACAACGAGTGGCGTCTACAGATTCATCAACAGCATGCACGACCATACCAATTGAGATATCGTTGGCTTCTAGACCTAGACGATAACCACCACCGGGCCCACGAAAACTCGACACCAAACCATGTTTACGTAACTTTGCGAAGAGTTGTTCAAGATAAGACAAAGAGATACCTTGTCTTTCAGAAATATCGGCTAAAGGCACGGGGCCAGTAGCAGAGTGAATCGCAACATCCAGCATAGCTGTCACTGCATAGCGACCTTTTGATGTAAGTTTCATAACTTGTACTGCTCCCAAAAAGTATGCAGTAATTTGAACATACCCGAGTAATTTAGTCAAGTATTAATCCTACTAAAACACTCGGGTATTAATATGACTAACGCACTCGGATATCATGGCATTTCTTATCACAAAAAGTTCCATATTTTCGCAGAAGGTATTTAACCTTTTTATCTTGGAAGATTCAATGCCGATAAGGCAATTAATCGCATTATCGGCCAATTGTTTGACATGAATCTACAATGACTTAATGATTTTTAAATACTCGGGTCGAACTTATCAATATCTTGTTTACGATTTGTGGCAGCTTCTCGAGAAACGTCATCGAACGCATCAACGTTTAATTCTGGCAACTTTTTAGTACACACTTCACCACCCATAAGTTGAATGGCATTACACAGTTCTTCTACTTTAGAGTCCATTAAATGCATGTGGTCAAGCATTTGCCCTATGGCATTAGCCACTGGGTCGGGGTTATCGGGTGATACTGCGTACGCATCAAAGCCGTACTTTTTAGCTATTTCGGTGCGACGTTCAGTTTTTTCTGTTGACTGGTTGGTCGGTGAAGACACCACTCGCCCGGGTATGCCCACAACAGTATGATCACTGGCGACATCCTTAACAACGACAGAATTTGAACCAACACGAGCACCATCATGCATAGTGATAGGTCCAAGGACTTTGGCCCCTGCACCAATAACCACATTATTGCCTAAGGTGGGATGACGTTTACCTGGCTGCCAGGTGGTCCCTCCCAAAGTAACGCTATGATAAAGCGTACAATCATCACCAATTTCAGCTGTTTCACCGATAACGACACCCATGCCATGGTCAATAAAGAAACGGCGACCAATCGTCGCTCCTGGATGAATTTCAACACCCGTTAACCAACGGGAAAATGTCGATAAACACCTAGCGGTAAAGCGCCAGTTGGCGATCCACAGTTTATGACTAATACGGTGGATCCAAATAGCATGCATACCGGGATAATTAAATATTATCTCTAAGGTACTGTTTGCGGCAGGATCTCGATGATAAATCGATTCAATATCTTCTTTTAGCCTAGCGATGACGACCATGATGTGTTCCTTTACTGCTTAATCTTATTTATCCACTTTCTTATCAATAGAAGTCAAAATACCCCGTAGAATATTCATCTCTGGTGCTTCAATACGCGCACGAGTGTATAAACGACGTAGTTTAGTCATAACTTGTCCAGGATGATTTTTAATCACAAAACCAGTTTTAGACAACGTTGACTCTAAATGGACGAAGAAACGTTCCAGATCAGAGGTTAATGGATATTCATCCGTCACTGCTGGAGTTTCAGTTTGCGCTAGGTGCGCGACTCGGGTTTCATAACAAATAATTTGTACTGCTTGCGCTAAGTTTAACGAGCTATATTCTGGGTTTGCTGGAATAGCCACGTGATAAGTACATTTTTGTAACTCTTCATTACTTAAGCCATGATTTTCACGGCCAAATACAATGGCAACAGGGCCATTTAAGCTTTCTTGATTCAGTTTTAAACCGGCTTCACGAGGATCAAGCATCGGCCAATCAAGGGTACGACTGCGCGCGCTAGTGGCAATCACTAAGCTACAATCGGCTATTGCTTCTTCTAACGAATCAACTCGAGTCAGGTTTTTAAGAATATCTGACGCACCTGCAGCCAGCGCTATCGATTGTCCATCAGGCTCAGCTCTCGGCTCTGCAAGATATAAATTTGATAAGCCCATGGTTTTCATTGCTCTAGCAGTAGAGCCAATATTACCAGGGTGCGAGGTACCAACTAAAACAACACGAATATTACTGAGCATGTAGCACTTTCTTTTAGCTAAAAATATTATCCACATATTAACACAATCGTTAAAAATTACGTTATATGAAAATCTGCATTTGATATAACTGTCAAATTAAGTATAATGCGGGCGCTATTTTACTCGTTCTTTAACATCCAGGGGATTGCAATGCATCCGATGCTGACTATTGCCACGCGCGCCGCACGCGCCGCAGGCCAAACTATTATGCGCGCCTATACTGAGCTTGATCGTGTTGAGGTAAGCAGTAAAGGTATTAATGATTTTGTGACTAGTGTGGACAAGGAAGCAGAAGCAACTATTACTTATCAAATTCGTAAATCTTATCCAGACCACACCGTCATTGGTGAGGAAAACGGTGAAAACCGTGGTGAAAACAAAGACTATGTTTGGATAGTTGATCCTTTGGATGGCACTAACAACTTCGTTCGTGGTATTCCTCACTTTGCGGTATCTATCGCAGTTCAATATAAAGGCAAAATTGAAGTTGCCGTTATTTACGATCCTGTCCGTGAAGAATTATTTTCAGCGGTTCGCGGCAAAGGCGCTAAGCTCAATGATTTCCGTATGCGTGTAACCAATGTCAATGATTTAAGCAATACGATGATCGGCACCGGTTTTCCATTTAAAGCACGCCAACACACAGAAAGCTATATGGCTATTCTGAGTGAAGTGTTCCCATTGTGTGCAGATATTCGTCGTGGCGGTTCAGCTGCGTTAGATTTAGCCTACGTTGCTGCAGGCCGTTTAGACGGTTTCTTTGAAATTGGCTTAAAGCCATGGGATATCGCTGCAGGCGACTTAATTTGTCGTGAAGCAGGCGGTACCGTTACCGACTTCATGGGTGCGCATAACTACATGATTTCAGGCAATATTGTTGCTGGCAGCCCGAAAGTGACGACTCAACTGGTTAAAACCATGCGTCCTTTACTAAATGAAGGCTTAAAACGTTAATCGTTAGCCATATATTATTGTATAGATCCTTAGCAATAATCGATTTAAACCGCTAAAGCACAGCTATAGCGGTTTTTTTATGTCTGTCATATAGAGCCCCTGCAATACTTGTAACACTTCTTGTTTTATCCCAGTCAATCTTAAAATGAGTCATACCAATCATATGGTGTACTTGATCAGTTCAGTACGGCTAACGTTTTTTAAGACAGAACTTATTAAAAAGCCATGATATATCTTGCAAAATAGAGCAACAATGCTGGGAAATCATCCCAAATTCGTCAATAATAGTATCTTGATTTTGTTAATGTAGAAGATTATGCGACAACTGCGAAACTTAGGCCTAAAATCCTTAAAAAGTATCGAATATTTAGTGTTATTTATTATTGCACTGGCGACCGTATTTGCCATTGGTGAAGAAATTCTTCATATGTTTGACATTAGAACCGTGGAACTAGCTGACTTACTCCTACTATTCATATATCTTGAAGTATTAGCTATGGTGGTCAATTATATCGAATCAGGTAAATTACCTATCCGTATGCCGCTTTATATTGCGATTGTCGCCTTGGCTCGGTATTTAATTTTAGACATGAAGGGCATGGAAGATTGGCGTATTTTAGCGATTTCGCTTTCGACCATTTTACTGGCGAGCACCGTTATCGTGATCCGCTGGGGCCAATTGAAAATGCCTTACCCTAAAAACCAAGACTACGATAATTAATCATCTTAACGGTTCAGCCAAATAAAGCCGAGTATCGATTACTCGGCATGTTGACCAAAGTTTGGTTTTGCTTAACAAAGTAACTATGCTAAAAGTTAACAGTAGAACGTTAAAAGCTGAAATTATAGAATAAAACCAGAAAATTGTTAGATTAATAGATATTAAGTATTGTTGGTAATGAACCGTCACAAAGCAACAGATATAGATGCTGACAGATTAACCATTTCAAGGAGATACATAATGGGGCAAGAGCCAACAGGGTTCGAAGAAAAACGCAGTTCTTTACGTTTAGATATGGAAGCTGAGCGGATCCGTCTAGATTGGATTAATGCACAAGGCGAATCATGTATAGACCATGGTATCTGTATTGACCTCGCCCGCAAAGGAGTCTTATTTGACTTCAAAGCCAGTTTTAAAGTCGGTGATTTGATCGCATTAACGTTCAATGAAAATACCAATAAACAAAATACGATTAAAGGCCAAGTCTGTCGCTGTACCGAATGCTCGCCTTACAGTTACCATATTGCTTTACAGCTTATTTAATTGATTATTTTATGCAGTACCCTATGGCGGCTCTGTACTCAAAATAAAATACCAATCAATATTTTCGGTGCAACAAGGCGCCTAGCATCAAGGATCACAACATGATATTGCTCGTCGGCGGAGAAAAAGGTGGCAGTGGAAAAAGCTGTTTAGCACAAAATATTGCCGTACACATTAGTCAAAAATACGATGCCAATGTGCTAATGGTTGACTGCGACCCGCAACGAACCACATCAGACTGGATCCAAGCTCGCAATAATGACCCCAGCCTAAAAGCCATCAATTGTATTCAGCTTTATGGCAAAATCCGTAATGATCTGCTGAGTTTAAATGAACGGTTTGACTATGTCATTGTTGATTGTGGCGGCCAAGATAACCTTGCAATGCGAGCGGCCATGTCTGTAGCAACCTATGTTGTGATCCCGCTTCGTCCAAAGCGTCGCGATCTTAAAACCTTACCTCATATGGAAGACATGCTCAGTACCTGTAAGATGGTCAATCCCAAAATGATTGCAGCCATTGTGATAACGCAATGCCCTGCACTGCCATCTCAAGGTAAACGTATTTTAGAAGCGAAGGAAGTCGTGGAGTCTTTTGGTTTACGTGCACTCAACTCAGTGACGTTTAGTCGTAATATCTATGATGATAGTGAAGAAAGTGGCTCTTCTGTCCTAGAAATCGATCCTAGCGGTAAAGCTGCTGATGAAATTAGAGCCATTGCCGATGAACTGTTTGCCATTCCGCCAGAAAATAGCTATGAGTTTAACTGATCTTAAGCGCAAGAAAACTAAAGATACCCGAGTCAAGGTATCTGTTGACGACTTTATTGAAGATGCTAATAATTATGCGTTGGGTTTAGGGGCGTCTCATGACCAGCCCGTTATCACCTCAACGACTCAAGACTTTCTAAAAGGGCTCGATAAAAAAAGTACTAAAATTTATCGTCATGCCACTTTTACATTAACCGAAAAAAGTATTTCACAATTAGATGAGATAGCCAAAAGCAACAAAGTGGCTAAATCAAAAATACTCAGAATACTCATTGATGATTTTTATCAGCAAAGTAACACCAAGCAATCTGATTTATTAAGAAAAACATCACGCTAACGATAGGACTTTTCGATGAGTATTATCAACAGATATGTTGGCAAGCACGATGTCCAATGATGTGATCAAATACCCATAACATTGACCTTTAATGGTTTCAACGTGTGGGCGCAGATATACTTGATTAGCACAGACAATTCATCATTGAAGACGAGTCATTATTAGAGATCGGACCCGATAATAAGCTGCGCACAGAGATACGTTATCTCTAATCTCTATTCGGTCATAGCCTTGAGTTGATAATCAATTACTGCTGATGCCTTTTAATATCATGCTAAAATTAAAGTAGTATTATTTATATTGCACTCATATTTGTGGCAACGAGACGCCACTAGCGACCCCCAGCTAACCAGTAATGGCTCTCTTATCAGAGCAAAAAAATAATATATTTAGCCACCAAAATCTGACTGCCTTTAATGAATCCATAAGAGAAAATATGCCGTTAATATTACTGCTAACACAACAGATGTGTGTTTATTTAGTTCTCGTTTACTTAGTCAGTAAAACGCCGTTATTTAAATTTTTTGCAGAAACATCAAAACGCTTACCTCATAAAATCTTTATCTACCTTGTGTTCTCCAGCTTTTGCATTATGGCAACTTACTTTGGTGAGCAAACATCAGGAGCCATTGCCAATACTCGGGCGATGGGGGCTGTATTAGGCGGATTGCTAGGTGGTCCAGTCACTGGTTTGTTGGTTGGGCTAACGGGTGGATTACACCGTTATTCTATGGGGGGATTTACCGATATTGCCTGCGCGATATCGACCACCTTAGAAGGCTTATCTGCTGGGATGATCAGCTATTATTTAAAAAAAGCCGGTAAACCTGAATTGGCTTATCAGCCTATTATCGTATTTGGGGTGACGTTTATGGCTGAAATAATGCAGATGTCAATTATTTTACTGGTCGCAAAACCCTTTGACCAAGCTTGGGAATTGGTCAAGCTAATCGCTCCACCTATGCTACTGATTAACTCCCTAGGCGCGGCGATGTTTATGAGTATTGTTCGCGACCAAAAAGCC
The DNA here is from genome assembly GCF_040310185.1 of Shewanella sp. T24-MNA-CIBAN-0130. Taxonomy (NCBI): domain Bacteria; kingdom Pseudomonadati; phylum Pseudomonadota; class Gammaproteobacteria; order Alteromonadales; family Shewanellaceae; genus Shewanella; species Shewanella sp. T24-MNA-CIBAN-0130. Next base: position 56,281 of record NZ_JBEOPP010000007.1, read on the forward strand.
ATGTTTGATAAACTCTCATCCAGTTTTTCGACCAACGCGCTCAAAATAGCTGAACGCAGTGTCGGATTATTGTCCAAGGGCTTTGATTTGGAGTCGAGTAAAAAGGTTGCCCAAATCGTCATAGAAGAAACCCAAGTCGGGGCTGTCGCCATTACAGACAGACATAAATTACTCGCCTTTATTGGTATTGGGGCTGATCATCATATTCCTAATACGCCAATTTCATCCCAAATCACCCTTGATGCCATTGCACACAATCGGGTGATGTTTGCCGATGGTGTCGACACTAGCTATGCTTGCTCCATAGCCGCTAATTGCAGTTTAGGTTCAAGTCTAGTCATACCACTGCTCAGTAACGATGAGGTCATTGGCACCATTAAGTTATACGAACCTAAAAATAAGCTCTTTTTAAACATTAATCGCACCTTAGGCGAAGGGATTGCAAGGTTACTGTCAAACCAAATTCTCTACGGGCGATTTGAACAACAGAAAAGTTTATTGATGCAAGCAGAAATTAAATTGTTACAAGCGCAAGTTAATCCGCACTTTTTATTTAATGCGCTCAATACTATCAGCGCCATTATTAAACGTGACCCACAAATGTCGAAGCAATTATTACAGCAATTATCCCAGTTTTTGCGCATCAACTTAACTCGCACCACCGGGCTGGTGACCATGGCTGATGAACTTGAGCATATTGATGCTTACCTCTCCATAGAGCGGGCTCGTTTTATTGATAAACTGCAGGTTACCATTGATATTCCGGCAATTTACCATCATCTAAAAATGCCCGCGTTTACCTTACAACCTTTGATTGAGAATGCGGTTAAACATGGAACATCGCGCTTACTTGATGCGGGCATTATTAATGTAAAAGCCACACCCGATGGCGAAGACTTATTACTCAGCGTGACCGACAATGCAGGTTTATACCAACCATCCACTAACACTGAGGGTTTAGGGATGAATTTAGTCCACAAACGGATCCAAAATTTATTTGGTGACCAATACGGGATTGAGGTCGAGTGTAAAACCGATCTATTCACTTGCATCAGTGTGCGTTTACCTCTGGAGGAGATAGACCAATGATCTCCTGTTTAATCATTGATGATGAACCTTTTGCTCGTCAAGAAATCGCCGATTTATTGGCACTACAAGCAGATATTCAGGTGTTGGGGCAATGCAGCAATGCGATTGAAGCACTGCAACAAATCAACCAATTAAAACCCGCATTAATTTTTGTCGACATTCAAATGCCGCGTATTAACGGCATGGAACTGATTGCCATGCTTAGCCCAGAAAATATGCCTAGAGTCGTCTTTGTCACTGCTTATGATGAATATGCCGTTAAAGCATTTGACAACAATGCCTTTGATTATTTACTCAAACCCATTGATGAAAAACGCTTTAACCAAACACTCAATCGAGTCAGAGCCGATCTGTCACCACAAATGATGCACCCTATGATCCCAACTCAGTTAGCCCATTTACCCTGTTACAGCGGTAATAAACTCAAAGTAGTCGCAACGGCTGATGTTGAATATATTTTTAGTGATGTCGGTGGGATCCATGTGTGCTCAAATAAAAATTATTGTCACACCCAATTAACCTTGAAAGTGTTGCAAGAAAAAACCCCGTTAATCCGCTGCCATAAACAATATTTATTATCTCCCAACGCTATTTCTGAAATAGAACTCATTGATTCAGGTGCAGAAGTCACTACCCGTAGTGGTGCAAAAGTGCCCGTTTCACGCCGTTATTTAAAAGAGCTTAAATTATTACTGGGCTACCAATAACCAACTCATCTCGCCGCTTAGTCTGCCTATTTACCGCTTAGGCACCCGATCCGACCACTTAATTAACTGTCACCCTTTTTTGATAAAAACTGCTTTACAGTGATATCACTTAAAAATGGGGAGATAACAAAATGACGTGGTTTTTACTCTGTGTGGGCCTGCTAATCGGCGGCTACTTTATTTATGGGGCCTTTGTCGAAAAAGTATTCGGCATCAATACCCAGCGACAAACACCTGCTTTCACCCAAACAGACGGCGTCGACTTCGTGCCAATGTCCAAAGGTAAAGTGTATTTAATTCAACTGCTAAATATTGCCGGTGTGGGGCCAATTTTTGGTCCTATTTTAGGCGCATTATATGGCCCAGCCGCTATGTTGTGGATTGTATTTGGTTGTATTTTTGCCGGTGCGGTTCACGATTACTTCTCGGGAATGCTATCGGTACGCAATAACGGTCAGTCAGTACCCAGCTTAGCAGGTAAATACCTAGGTAAAAACGCCAAGCACTTTATGAACTTGTTTGCCATTATCTTATTATTGTTAGTCGGCGTGGTATTCATCTCTGCACCTGCTGGCTTACTGAGCAAACTGACTGGTTTAGATGTTACCCTCTTTGTTGGTATTATTTTTGTCTATTATTTAATTGCCACCATCGTTCCTATCGACAAGATCATTGGTCGCTTATACCCATTCTTTGGCGCATTACTGGTATTTATGTCAGTGGGACTTATCATAGCGTTAGCCATGTCAAGCGAACACACCATGTTAGCGGGTTTTGAAATGGGTGACTTCGTTACTAATTTAAACCCTAACGACATGCCATTATGGCCTGCCTTGTTCATCACCATTGCTTGTGGTGCCGTATCTGGTTTCCATGCTACACAATCACCATTAATGGCACGTTGTGTTGAAAATGAGTCAAATGGCCGCTTTGTGTTTTTTGGTGCCATGATTGGCGAAGGTATTATTGCGCTAATTTGGTGTGCCATTGCATTATCATTCTTTGGTGGTGTAGAAGGATTAAATGCCGGTATGGCAGGCAACCCAGCTAACGTAGTGTACGAAGCCTCTAACGGATTATTGGGCACATTTGGTGGCTTCTTAGCTATCTTGGGTGTCATTGTATTACCTATCACCTCTGGCGATACTGCATTTCGTTCAGCTCGCTTAATCTTGGCTGAATTCTTTAACATTAAACAAATCGAGTTACCTAAGCGCCTTATGCTTGCAGTGCCCCTTTTTGTTGTAGGTGCGGTGCTAACTCAAGTCGATTTCGGGGTGATTTGGCGCTACTTTGGTGTCGCAAACCAAACTACCGCAGTGATGATGTTATGGACTGCAGCAGCTTATTTACTGCGCCATAATAAATTTCATTGGATTTGTACTGTACCGGCGATGTTTATGACTTGTGTGGTGATTAGTTTCATACTCAACTCATCAACATTAGGCGCAGGTTTACCGATGACAGTGTCAACGATTGCAGGTTTAGTCTCCACAGCAATAATCACTGCGATGGTGATCATAAAAACCAAAGGCAAAGGCGATGTTGATACGGACAATGATATTGACGATGATGATAAAGTTGAACTAGCCAACGAGCTATAACATTCAGTATGGTTAAATAAATGGCAGCCTTGGCTGCCATTTTTACGTTGATATCACTTTGGCGACAATGTGGGTATAATATTGCAAACTTAATTAGCTCGCACAATCCATGACCCAAGCAAACAATCCGCTTCACGGCATTAAACTAGAAACTATCGTTACTGAACTCGTTGAAAAGTACGGGTGGGAAGAATTAGGATCTAGGATAAATATTCAGTGTTTCAAAGATAATCCGAGTGTAAAATCAAGCTTGAAGTTTCTGCGTAAAACGCCTTGGGCGCGTGATAAAGTTGAATACTTATATCTTAAGGCCAACAAACTGCCCTTGCCGCCACCTAAAGACGATAACCGCGGTTCTTTTGCGGCTAAAACGCGGCCTGCGAAGGTAAAAACACCGTCAGCTAAACCCGTCTCAAATAAAACGGTTGCCGCTAAAGCTAAAGCTGACTCTGACTCTGACACAGCAAGTACAGAATCAACAACACCAGTCAATGCCGATATTTGGGGAGCAAGCTCAAATTAGCTTATCAATGGCTAAACTCTGCCAGGGCTTATAGCGGAAATTCGAAAATTAATCGCCAAACTTTAAGCCCGCCACCCACTTGATAACTGAACCCAAAATGTTCGATTTTTACGCTGTCTAAGCCTATCGCACTGAAGCTGATGGGTTTTGAAAAGGCTAATGTCGTGCCGATTTCATAAGTGTATGAGGTTAAAACATCATTACCAACTGGGGTGACGAATTTTAGTTTGTCAAAATACCAATGTGCGGCAATAAAAAATCTCGGCGCAACAAGGGTATCTTGCCACTGCCAATCATAATTAACCCCAAAGTCGATACCGGTTTTAAATACCGAATAGCCTTCTGTGCTGTCATTTTGATTACTTTGATAGCCGGCATAATACACTCGGTTTACCCATACAGGGGTGAATAAAGGCGCATCAAGTTTATAGAGGGCCGATATGCCTGTGGAAAAAATCCCGACATGGCTGTAAGTCGAAAAATTATGCCCATAGCCTAAATCAACATAACTCTCCAATGTTAGCTGATCATCCACCAGCCAATGATATTCAAGCCCTGGCGTTAAAGTAATAGTGCCCACATTGTTAGGAAAACTGCCTTGAGGTAAGTCATTAAATGAATAATCAAAAAAACCAAACGATGCCGTAAAACGTAACTTCAACACGTAATCATCTGCTGAATCAAGTTCGAATCCCATCGGGATATTGGCAACAGCAGCACTTTGGCCAGAGGTACGATAAATACCACTGCCTAAGTAATTGGCAAATGCATAATGAGAAGCATCTGGTTCAGAGATCAATTCAGGCGATGTAGCGGGAGATAATTCAGATGCTTGGCTAATATTACTGCCAAGAATGAGTAATACCGTCACGGATATGACGCGAGAAAAAGGATACAAAAAACGCGTATAACTAAACGATGATGAACCAATGAGTGGTATGATCTGCCTTTGTTTCATCATCATCTAAACTTTATGTTGTCAGGCTATTCATCGTGGAAGTAGTGCTCCGACATCATATGACCCATTTCAGTTGACTTGGTCTTTAAATATGATTCGTTGTAACGATTTTTACCTACTTGTAATGGGATACGTTCGACCACTTCAATGCCAACATTTTGCATTGCCATGACTTTACGCGGATTATTGGTCATCAACTTCACTTTAGTGACCCCAATTTTCTCTAGCATAGGCAAAATCATGTCGTACTTGCGCATATCCGCTTCAAAACCTAAACGCAAATTAGCTTCTACCGTATTGGCGCCAGCATCTTGCAGCTCATAAGCACGAATTTTATTGAGCAAACCAATCCCACGTCCTTCTTGACGTAAGTACAACAAAAAGCCTTGGCCTTTCTCAGCAATGCTTTGCATTGCTGCTTGTAATTGAAATCCACAATCACAACGTAAACTAAATAATGCATCACCGGTCAAACATTCTGAATGAATACGACCTAGCATAGGTTGAGTGGGATCCAGTTGACCGAATGTCAACGCAACGTGTTCTTTACCCGTGGCGGTCTCTTCAAAACCGTGCATAGCAAAAACCCCCCAAGGAGTGGGTAACTTAGATGTTGCGATATACTTTATCGACATGAATTAACCTTACGACAACTAACTGTAAAAGAAAATATTAGAACTTAGCAGGAGCAAAACCTGTTACATCTTTAATGCCCATTTCACGGCCTAATGCCGTTAAAGGATGCACAACCACTAAGCCTTTAACTGATTTATTTAACTTGCCCATATCAGCTTGTTCTGCTTTGGTTAGCGTGCGCTTAAAGCCTAGCGCTTTCAACGCTGTACCTTCTTGGCTAAACTGACGTGTTTGTTGGCCTTTAATATTTGCGATTCGCTTAGTAACGGTTGCCACTTCTTTCTTAAACTGCAGGACAATCGCGGCATCACCACGTGCTTCAGCCGCGGCTAATTTGCGACGAAACTTGTCTAATTTATCATTCCAAGTCTGCAGCTCTTGCTTTAAATTCATTTGATTACCTTCAATGCTTTACTGTGTTAATGATTCATTTTCGCTTATGCGTTTATCACAACACCGTTTCGGAGGCAGATTATATACCCAAAACCCCCTAAGATGCGAATAGCAAACGCTTGATATATGAATGTACCAGCAAACTTTTTCACCCCATACAAATAATCAAGATATTATTACATTACAACAAACAATCAACACTATTGGACTGTGCACATTTTGCATGACTTACGTAATGTGTTTTATGCCATCGTATATACCTAATCGCCCCATGGTTTATGCCCTTCGCTGCCAAGTTAGTGATCCGCATTTCTCACTCATATTGATTAATTGATCCGCAACCAAATCACCTATATCCCCTTTTTACGACATTTGAGATAAATCACTATTGCAATACTTATGATAATCATTATCATTCGCACTATTGTAAATAAAGGTGCCTGTTATGACGTTACTCCGTTTATCTCTCCTTGCCATTGCCTGTCAAGGTGTACTGTTTCCCGTTTATGCTCTCGCACAAACTCCCATTAGCCAGCCTAAAGCAGGAACACAGGCATCAACTGATAAGGCCAATACATCATCCCCAACTGATTATGAACGTATTACTGTTTACGGCAGACAAAACCACGTGGTGATGAACTCAGGACTGGCGACCAAATCGAATATGTCACTGATGGAAACCCCCGCAGCGGTGGTTATTGTTGATGAGGCATTAATTGACTCGCAAGGCATCACTAATATGCAAGAGTTGGTGCGTAACATCAGCGGAGTGACTCAAGCGGGCAATAATTATGGTATTGGCGACAACTTAGTGGTGCGCGGATTAGGTGCCAACTATACCTATGATGGTATGTATGGCGGCGCAGGTTTAGGTAACACCTTTAACCCAACACGTTCGCTGACCAACGTCAGCTCAGTCGAGGTGCTCAAAGGGCCTGCAACAGGACTTTATGGCATGGGCAGCGCAGGCGGCGTCATTAATCTTATTGAGAAAAAGCCAGCATTTGACGGTAAACAGTTGTTTGAAGCAGAAGTGGGTCAATGGGACACTTATTCATTGATGGCCGACAGCACAGGCGCAATAACCGACGATATGGCTTATCGAGTGGTGGCTAAAAGTGCCCGCAGTGATGGCTATCGCGATTTGGGTACCGACAGAGATGAAGTTTATGGCTCACTAAAGTTTGTATTAGACGACAACCAAAATCTGATGCTATCTGCTGCTTACATTAACGATGCCATTCCGGTTGACTCGATTGGCCATCCTATCCGTATTTATAATGCCGCTTCTGTCGATGGTAAAACTGCAGCTGACGTTAGCTGGCAAGATCTGGTTAACGACCCAAGCAGCAAAGGTTTACAACTTAGCGATGAGCAGCGCCAACAACTGGCTGACTCGTTAAGTGCCAGTGACGGACAAACGCCATATGAGTTTGGTCCCAATGGGCTTATTTCACCGATGGCGAAAGACAACCAAGGTGAAGAGTTGCGCTTTAAACTCACCCATAATATTTACCTCACCGATAACTTATTCTTAAACCAACAGCTGCAATATCGTAATTACGAAACGGCTTTTGCTCGTCAAACGGGTGCTTATAACTATGTATATTGGCAACGAAATGGAGTGATTAACCAAAATCCTCGTGCGCCGCTTGTTGAAAATGATGTGTTATATCCCTACGCAGCACGTCGTCAGGAATACCGCAAAGTGTCCGCAGACGAAAAGTCATGGCAGTATTTTGCCGACTTACGTTATGACTTTGACATTGGCAACATTAGTAACGAATTACTGGTCAATGTTAACGTTGAAGACCGCGATATCCGCTTTAAGCAGTATTCGATTTACGACGCCGACTATACCTTGAAAGACCCCAACGGCAATCAATCCTATCAAGGCTCTCTACCTTTTATTTATGATATCCGTAACCCAAATTGGGGTGAAGGAGAATTTGAAGATTACGACCCATTATTAACCAGTAACTACAATAAATCTGTCACTGCATGGGGTTTGGGCGTACAACATGTGGGTTACTTAGGGGGCGGCTTTACCAGCCGTATTGGCGTTGCCTTTAATGAGATTAAACAAAGCTATGAACACTTAGGTGTTGATGCCCGCTACAGCAGTAGCCTAGCCGATCCTCAGCCAGAAGCCGACACCACAGATAACGGTGTAACCTACAATTTAGGCTTAACCTTTATGCCTACTGCCGATATCTCTATATTTGTTAATCACTCTAAAGGCCGAACAGCATACCGTGTGTTAGGCGACGTAAAAGGTAATGAAGCTGACCGCGAAGATTCGCAATCAATCAGTAATGATTTGGGTATTCGCGCCAAAGCATTTGATGACCAATTATTGGCATCATTAGTATTGTTTAAAACCTCACGCACCAATCTGGCTTATACCAACCCAAATTACGACAGTAGCGCGGTCACGCCTGATATTGACCCATACTTTTATGATGGCAGCGAAGATACCAAAGGGGTAGAACTGGATCTGAATGCTTATTTAAGTGACCAGTGGAAAGTGAACCTTAACGCGGTTTACCAAGATGCCAGAGACAATCAAAATCCCAATAGTAGTGATTATGGCCAACGCCAAAAAGGTGTGCCTTATGTAACCGCGGGGGCTTGGGTAACTTATGCAGCAGAATTGGGCTTATCAGCGCCACTATCATTAAGCCTAGGAGCCAAATATGTGGATGAGCGTAGTACACACTCAAGTTCGTTTGGCATACCTGACGGCTACGTACCAAGTTACACCGTAATCGATTCAGCCATTAGTTATGATGTTGAGCGTTATAAAGTTCAATTGAACATTAATAACATCTTTAATGAAACTTATTACGATAAAGCCATGTTCTTAGGCGGATTGCCCGGCGAAGAGCGCAACGCGAAGTTAACGGTAACCTATCGAATTTAATGCAATAGTGGTTTGGGTTCGGTTTGATCAAAATCGAATGACAACATGGTGTAAAGCACTGCCTTTTGCAGTGCTTTTTTATCCCTGTTTGATAAGGATAATTGACTATCTAGGCTACATGTAGGATAACCGAGACATTAATTCAAGCGGTTACCTTAGGATATTATTTGATGGCTAATACCATTTTTACCCCATACACCTTGACCAATGGCGCAATTATTCCTAATCGGTTGGTCAAAGCCGCCATGGAAGAAAATCTTGCTAATGCCCTGCAACAACCTGATCACGCATTGTTCAGCTTATATGATGCTTGGGCAAAAGGCGGCGTTGGATTAATGATCACCGGCAACGTCATGATTGATCCCTTAGCCATGACCGGCCCTGGCGGCGTGGTATTAACCTCTAGCAGCGCACTTGCCCCCTTCACTCAATGGGCCAAAACGGCTAAACAACATAGTGCCAGAGTATGGATGCAGATCAATCATCCCGGCAGACAGGTGTTTAAAACCATGGGCGGTAAGAATATTGCCCCATCAGCTATCGCACTCGATCTGGGTAAACATTCATCAATGTTTTCTGAGCCTAAAGCCATGACTACTGCAGATATTGACGACGTTATCCAACGTTTTGTTACCACAGCCAGCATGGCTCAACAAGCGGGGTTTGATGGCGTACAAATTCATGCCGCACACGGATATTTACTGGCACAATTTTTATCGCCATTAACCAACAGGCGCAATGATGAATGGGGCGGAAGTCTTCATAATCGTGCCAAACTATTAATGGAAGTGGTCAAGCAAGTTAGGCTGAGATGTGGTGCCGGTTTTGACATTGCGGTAAAACTCAATTCAGCCGATTTTCAACGGGGTGGCTTTGATATCGACGATGCCGAAAAAGTCATTACTATGCTGGCGCAGCATCAAGTAGAAATGGTGGAATTATCAGGCGGCAGCTATGAAGCACCCGCTATGCAAGGTCGCAGTGCCGATGAACGCACCTTAGCTCGAGAAGCTTACTTTTTAAGTTTAACCGCGCAGTTGGTCCAGCGCAGCCCTATACCTTTAATGTTAACAGGGGGGATTTATCGCCTGCCAGTGGCACAACAAGTCATTGATACCGGCTTTGCCTTATGCGGTATTGCCAGCGCCCTCGCCTTTTATCCCAACTTAGCCAATAAGTGGCGAACACAGCCCGAGTTTATCCCGTCTATTCCAATGGTTAATTGGCAAAGTAAGCCCTTAGCTGGGCTGGCAACTATGGCTATCATTAAACGCCAACTTCGCCGCATAAGCCAAGGGAAACCACCACAAACCAATGATTCCCCCTTGTGGAGTTTAGTGGTCGATCAATTTAGAACGAAACAACGCACTAAGAGTTATCGACATGCTTTAGGCATCACGAACGCTTAAAACACTCATGCTTAACACCGTCTAGATTCAAACACTATCTGTTAAAACGATAAACCTGTTGATTGCTGCTACCGCGCCACAATAGCGCGGGATCAGCTTTATCTTGTTCAAACTTACCGTCAATCATTACATCCACCAAGTTCACCACGGTTTGTTGCTGCTCACTTAGATCAGCAAGTTGGTAACCGGTCCATAACCAAATATCTTTCTCGGGACATTCATCCTTTACCCGCATCACCAATTTCAATATCGCTTCAAGGTTAGCGGGATGCAGCGGATCACCACCGCTTAACGATAAGCCGCGACGGAAAATACGACTGTCGGTTAAATCATTAAGAATCTGATCTTCTAACGCTTGGCTAAATACATGCCCAGCATCGACACGCCAAGTGCTTTGGTTATAGCATCCCTTACAAGCATGCTCGCAACCGCTGACAAATAACGTGCAGCGATTGCCCTCGCCGTTGATCACATCAATACTATGATAAGCACTATAATACATTATAAATGCTTCACTCTGCGCTTCACTTCTTCTTGCTTACCAAAGTTAAACGGCCGTGAATCTGGGCTGCCCAAATAGCCACAAACTCGTCGAATCACAGACACTCGACTAGGTTCGTGATTACCGCATTTGGGGCAAACAAAGCCCTTGCTGGTACAATTGAACTCACCGATATAGCCACAATCGTAACACTCATCAATCGGAGTGTTGGTGCCGTAATATGGCACCCGACTGTAGCTGTAATCCCAAACATTTTCGAGCGCTTCAATATTGTGCTGCATGTTAGGGTATTCGCCGTAGCAAATAAATCCACCATTGGCGATAGCCGGATAAGGTTGTTCAAAATCAATCTTATCGTATGGATTCACTTGCTTTTCAACATCTAAATGGAAACTATTCGTGTAATAGCCTTTATCTGTCACCCCTGCCACCACACCGAACTGAGTCGTATCAAGCTGGCAAAAACGGCTACATAAATTTTCACTAGGAGTACTGTACAAACTAAAACCATAACCCGTTTCTTGCTTCCAAGATTCAGTGGCTTGCTTCAAATGATTAATGATCGCAACAGCTTTCTCACGTAATTGAGCGTTATCAAACACATGTTCAGCATTGCCATACAAGGCATTAATGGTTTCGTGTAGGCCAATAAAGCCTAACGAAATTGACGCACGACCATTTTTAAAGATCTCGCTAACATCATCATCGGCATTTAAGCGCACGCCACACGCCCCTTCCATATAAAGAATTGGTGCCACTCGCGCTTTAACCCCGGTTAACCGAGCAATGCGAGTATCTAACGCTTTGCGTGCAATCAGTAGTCGCTGGTCGAGTAATTGATAAAAACGCTGTTCATCTTGACCTGCTTCCAACGCAATACGCGGTAAGTTAAGGCTAACAACACCTAAATTATTGCGTCCTTCATGTACCAATTGGCCATCTTCTTCATAAGTGCCCAAAAATGAACGACAACCCATCGGAGTTTTAAATGAACCAGTGACTTTCACCACTTGATCATAATTTAAAATATCAGGGTACATGCGCATAGTTGAACAGGTTAATGCCATCTTTTTAATGTCGTAATTGACGTCAGCCGCTTTATGATTCACGCCATCTTTAATCGCAAACACCAATTTAGGGAATACTGCCGTTTTACGGTTTTTACCTAAGCCAGCCATGCGCACAGTTAACATAGATTGCTGAATTAAACGAGATTCCCACGATATCCCCAATCCAAAGCCAAAGGTAACAAAGGGCGTTTGCCCATTGGCGGTATGTAAGGTGTTGACTTCATATTCAAGCGATTGAAACGCGTCATGACACTCTTTTTCGGTTTGAGTCATCGCATAATCTTCCACGTCGGCCACTTGCCATTTTTTAGCGACGCTAAGGTGCTTTTGATAACTAATTTGTACAAACTCAGCTAACACTTCATCAATACGGTTAATCGTTGTGCCACCATAAATATGGCTCGCCACCTGTGCAATAATTTGCGCCGTCACAGCCGTTGCGGTCGAAATCGATTTAGGCGGTTCTATTTCAGCATTGCCCATTTTAAAGCCATGAGTCAGCATGCCGGCTAAATCGATTAACATGCAGTTAAACATCGGGAAAAATGGTGCGTAGTCTAAGTCGTGATAGTGGATTTCGCCCTTTTCATGTGCTTCGACAACATCTTTAGGTAATAAGTGAGTTTTGGCGTAATGCTTGGCAACAATCCCGGCAAGTAAGTCACGTTGAGTGGGGATCACTTTGGCATCTTTATTGGCGTTTTCGTTTAAAATGGCACTGTCTGATTGCTCAACCAAGCCGCGAATAGCACAATTTAATTTACTTTGAGTTTCACGATGGGTATCGCGATCATGGCGATACTCAATGTAATGACGTGCCACCGATTTATACGGCCCAGACATTAATAAGTTTTCGACTGCATGTTGTAGTTCGTGAATATCAACTTCGGTTTTCGCAGCCATTTGCTGTTCAACCGTTTGCGCTAACTGCTGCGCATATTGATGATCTGCTTGACCTGCAGACTCCATTGCTGCTACTACAGCCTCTTTGATCCGACATCCATCAAAGGCGGTTCGACATCCATCTCTTTTCACGACTACAAGCATACGACCATCCTTACAAGCACTATATATAGAACTTTAATTTACAAAAAACACAATATAGAGTGTATTAGACACATTAACGCTGAGCATTACTTTGATCCAGATCATAATTCTCAGCACTACTTAATATTGAAAAACATCTTGCTTTCAGCAAAAGATATTGTAGGAATGTTCACTGATCCGTCGGATAAAAATACAAGGGGAGAGATGGTAAATTGTTTCACAATATGGAGTGTTTTCGTAAATCAATATTGCCATATTCAAACACCGCTAGCGCGGTACTCAACAAGCTAACATAACGCTTAAGCGCGCTACGCTGTCATCGAACACCATTCTAGTCGTCATATCAACAAACTAAGTGACTTGCCAATGACTCTTTATTAAAGGAGCATTGAACATAATGATGACAACAACCCAACTTGGACAATACCGTTATTGCATAAACATTAATCGAGCGGTATCGAACTCGTGCATCCGTAATGGGCACATGACTCATATTCGACACCGCATAAGTGTTAATTTAAGGTCGCTTCAATTAAATGTTGAATATCTTTTACTGCCTGCTCACCCGCTTTAATGGCTTCTTTTGCACGATGAAATTCCATTGTGCCAATGTCATTAACATAAGGCACAATACAAATATCTGGTGGCTCGCCCATTAAACGCGAGCGTTTATGGCGTTGTTCTAAAATATCCATTGATTGTGACATAACGGCCAACATACCTGGATGGGATTTTGAACTGCCTATAGCAAGCTTGTCAGTTAAGACACTCATGTAGTCTTTGCCTTTGCCCCATAAATCCATAAAACCTGATTCAAGCTCTGCCTTTTCATCAATCGTCTCTGACTTACTCGCTTTTCGGCTTTTTACTTGCTCTGGGGCCTTATGAAGTTGATCACGGCGATGACCGTTTAAATCCACTGCAATAACCACATCAACCCCCATCGAACGGGCTAATGACACAGGTACCGGATTGACCACGGCGCCGTCAACAACCCAGCGATGACCTTGCTGTACTGGGGGTAAAAAGCCGGGCATAGAACATGAGGCGCGAACCGCATGGCGTAAGTCACCTTCTTTAAACCAAATCTCTTGTCCAGAATATAAATCGGTAGCCACTGCAGCAAAAGGACGTTTTAACTGTTCAATGTTGATATCGCCAATGCGATTAGCTAAGACATCAAATACTTTCTCGCCGCTAATTAAGCCGCCTTTACGCCAGCCTAAGTCCATTAATCCGAGTACGTCCCAACTCGAAAAACCACTCACCCAGGTTTCAAGTTCACCCAAATGATTATTCGCATAGGCCGCGCCCACTAATGCACCCACTGAACAACCCGCAACTTTGTCAGGGTAAATATCTAACTTGGCTAAACCATTCAATACCCCAATATGTGCCCAACCTTTCGCGGCTCCACTGCCTAGGGCTAATCCCACGGTGAGCTTTGTCATCTTTTTTCCTTCCATGCTCAGCATATTAATCTTTACGAAAAGGTTCGGCAGAATCGACCAATAGCGATGCCGAACGAGGGCAATAATATAAAGCTAAAAAATAGCATAACTAAAGCGACTCTTGTTGGCTATAGCAAGGTGAAACAGCTATAATCACCGGCTTACATTTTTTAGGGGATTTACCTTTGCAATTTACCGATTTTTCGTTGGACAAGCGCCTGCTTGACAGTTTAAAGCACCTTGGCATTTCTACGCCTACCGATGTTCAAGCGCAAGCACTTCCCATTGCCTTATCAGGTAAAGATTTAATGGCATCGTCTAAAACGGGCTCAGGTAAAACCTTAGCGTTTTTACTGCCAGCAATGCAACGGGTAATCTCTTCAAGAGCATTGTCGAAAAAAGATCCTCGGGTACTCATCTTATTACCGACACGTGAATTAGCCCAGCAAGTTTATGGCCAATTACGCTTATTAGTCGCCAATACTCAATATAAGGCCATTAGCGTACTCGGTGGTGAGAACTTTAATGACCAAGCCAAAGCCTTGTCGAGAGATCCTCACTTTATTGTCGCCACGCCTGGACGTATTGCGGACCACTTACAACAGCGTCACTTGTATTTAAATGGCCTAGAATTGTTGGTTCTTGACGAGGCTGACCGTATGCTCGATTTAGGTTTTGCTCCGCAGTTAAAAGCGATTAATGATGCAGCCGATCATAAACGTCGCCAAACCTTGATGTTTTCAGCTACGTTAGATCATGACAGCATTAATGACATTGCCGCAACGCTACTCAAAACACCGAGTCATGTATCGATTGGTGAGTCTTACACAGAACATAAAGACATTGAGCAGCGTATTATTTTGGTGGATCATTTAGACCATAAGCAAGCCTTGCTGCAGCACATTTTAACTCAAGAGCAACACAAGCAAGTAATTGTATTTACGGCAACACGTTCAGACACAGACCGTATAGCCACTTTATTAGCATCACAAGGCTTTACCACCTCTGCGCTCAGTGGTGATTTAAAGCAATCGGCTCGTAACCAGATTATGGATCAATTTGCTCGAGGCCAATCACAGATATTAGTGACCACAGATGTAGCATCACGCGGCCTTGATTTAATCAACGTATCGTTAGTGATTAACTTTGATATGCCAAAGTTTGCTGAAGAATACGTCCATCGTATTGGTCGTACTGGCCGAGCGGGCGCTAAAGGCGATGCGGTCTCATTTGTGGGTCCTAAAGATTGGGACAGCTTTAAAAAAGTACAACTGTTTTTACGTAAAAACTTTGAGCCCACTGTGATTGAAGGCTTAAAAGCTAAGTTTACCGGCCTAAAAGATAAGCCTCAAGCAGGTAAAGCAGCGGTTAGTACCAAAGGTGTTGAAGTCAGTAAAAGAGCCAGCGCCACTAAAAAACCTAAAGCGGCACCCAAGAGTGATAAACGCTTTATTACTGGCGTCGATGTCGGTGATGCGCCAGTACGCCGTAAAGTAAAACCGATTCAAGTTATTGAAGACGACGGCACAACAGAAGACTAAATCGCTCTCAAACTGCGATAACAAATGATGGATGTAGGGTAATCGTTACCCTACACAAATGAACGATAACGACAATGCCAACGGCACTCTCGTATGAATAAACCAGTAAGGATTAACATGAAAATTTGTGGTGTTGAATTAAAAGGCGGCGAAGCCATTATCTGTTTACTGACCTATGAAGGCGAAACGTTTAACGTGCCAGCATGTCGTAAAGTCTCATTCAGTATTTCACAATCGGCAAGCACTGAATCAATTCGTGAATTCAACTTTGCGTTTCAAAAATTAATCGCCGATTATAAAGTCGATGAGATAGCCATTATTGAACGTGAACAAAAAGGTAAATTTGCAGGCAGTGCCACCAGCTTTAAACTGGAAGCAGCCATTCAATTAAGTGATATCCCTGTTACGCTTATTTCTCCTTTGATCGTTAAAGAGCAATTAAAGCGTAACCCACCACAAGTTGACTTTGAATCATTAGATCTAAAACGCGTCCAGCTTAATGCATTTGACGTTGCTTATGTTCAGCATAACCGACTCATCTTCGGTAAAGTGTAATCCACTGCTGCCACCGTTCTATATTGGCGTTACCGATACCGACACAGATAGCGGTAACGTCAAAAACAATCAGTTGACCTATGTCAGACAATAAAGCGCCCAAAGCCCCACCTAAAATGCCCGTCAAATCGGCAAGCCAAGCATTAAAACCCAAAACCGATATAAGCCTGTTGATCACTAGCGCCGACATTAAAAAACAGCAAAATGAGCAAAGTGCGTTACGGTATTTAAACGGTTACCAGCCTGACGTGGTTGATAAAATTCGCCAATTGGTTGATGCAAACGCATTAGGCACCCACTTTTTAACCCGTTACCCGAAAGTACACGACGTTCGCACAGACAAAGCCTTGTATGATATGGCAATAGCATTAAAAAATACGTATATGCGTCAATCAGATCCATTAGCCAAAGTCATTTTTGATGACAAGATTAGCTTAAGCCATCACGCGCTAGGTTTGCATTCATTTGTTAATCGCCGTCAAGGTAATAAAGTCAAAGCCAAAAATGAAATTCGAATTACCTCGCGCTTAAAGCACATTCCGTTTGAGCTATTGCAAATGGTGGTAGTGCACGAATTGGCTCACCTGCGGGAGAAAGAGCACAACAAAGCGTTTTATCAACTGTGCACCTTCATGCTCGCGGATTACCATCAGTTAGAATTTGATATGCGAGTCTGGTTAGTAGCCGAAGAAGTGGGCCAATCGCCTTACGCGAAATAATCGATGAGCTTTTAGCTCAACTTTTTGCTTTTAAAAAGTTGCCCAGAAATTGAGCTCAGACATCATCCAATTAGATTGTGTTGTAACTCATTTCTGGACGAAAATAAGTTACTGCATAGATACAACTGTTTTCACTTCGCATGAGTAAAAGTATTAGATTTTGCGCCCTCTTGTTTAGGCGCTTATTAGCTACACATTTACTGGAATACTGATTTGTTATTTGAGTAAAAGCGATAATAAGCAGAGTGCAAAGGTGTTTCTTGTGTTTCACACCAGTACACCTCTATTAAAGAACTCATTGTTTTTAAGTCACTTACTTGTCCATAAAAATTTACGTAGGGCGTTTTTACTTTTTTTTCAACGAATAACTCAATTGCTTGCTGTGCTCTCTTCTGAGCATGTGAGTGTAAAACTAATTTAGCTTCACGTCCTACAGACGTAGCATCTCCACAAGTAATAACTTCTGAACTATATGCAATACCAGAACAGAATAAAGCAAATAAAATTGAAATATACTTCATCGTTTTCCTGTATCGCTAACACGCAATAAACGGCGAGAAACAGTTTGCTAAAATGGAGCGGAATGAGCCAACTGTTAAGAGTCCGACTTAAAAACCCTTGTTATCATTCGTCTTGCGAGCTGCTCTCTTGGGACTAAAGAACCCACAAGCCTCCCGAGTAGCAGTCGTTGGTTGATCCCAAGAGCCACATAAATCTTTTTGATTTTCTGGCGTTCTTGTAAACTGTCTACATTGCCCACATCGATGCATTGGTAGCTCCACTAAATAAAAATAACTTTATGCAAATCAAAATAATTCACCTTTTATTGGCTCCTAACAACTTATTGAACGGCTCGTCAAATAAAGTCTGCCGCTTAAGTTATTGATTAATAGCATCCTACAATTGTTATATCTTTGATGTAAAGCGACAAATTATTCGCCAAATACATCGCCACCCGTTTTTGAAGAAAAGGTTAGTGGCCATGTTATCTGGCAGTTTTTTGATTTATCTATGGGAAATGACAAAAGGCTAGACATCCAACCCTTTGTTAGCCAAATAAATTAATAAGTGAATATCCCACCATTTTAACGAAAGAGAACACTGTAATGACTGATATCGTGATATTTTTCAGTTTACAGTTATTGATGGATAACCGCCCTCTTCGTTCACGTTATTCCCATTCGCCTAATATTTTATTGAGTAACACATTTAATGCTGTTTTTTCATTTTTAGATAAAAAAGCCATTTTTTCTTGCTCTTGTTGATGTAATTCAACAATTACTTTGCCAATTAAAGATTTACCCTTCTCGGTTAGTTGAACTAACTTTCCACGTTTATCTTGTGGGTTATCTACACGCTCGATAAAACCTGCATTAGTGATCCGATTTAACAATTTAGTCAAACCTCCGGAGCTAAACAACATAGAATGAGATAATGCTGTGGCTGATAAACAGTGCGGTGGTGGTTCTTTTCTCAATGTTTCTAATGCACTAAAATCAGCCGATTGGAGGCCATAACGTTCAACTACTTTAGTTAAATTCTGCTGTAAATGTTGGTGAATTCGATGAATTTTTAATATTTCAGGTGAAATATTTTGATTGGATTCCGGCCAATTCTCTGCTGTTTTTGTCAGTATGCTAGTAATTGATTTTTGTTTGCTCATAATCTCATTCCTTGTTAATGAAGACAATATAACTTGCTAGAAAGCTAAAATACAACTACTATCTTCCTTTCTGGAAAGCAAGTTAGGCTGTTATGAGTAAGTTTATTTCTACACCATTATTATTTTTATTGGCGGGTATCTCCGCATTAACACCTTTTGCAACAGACGGGTATTTATCCGCTCTTCCGGTCATGGCTGAAGATCTCAATACGGATATATCATTGATAGCGGTGACGGTTAGTTTGTATATCTTTGGCCTCGCTATTGGTCAATTGATTGGCGGACCATTATCAGACAGATTCGGTCGCAAGCCTGTCATTATCACAGGTTTGGCCATATTTTCCATTGCGAGTTTTTTTATTCCCTATGGCCATTCAATAGAAATGCTTTGGGGATTGCGTATGATCCAAGCTATCGGCGGTGGTATTGCCGTTGTCGGTGTTCCTGCCATTATAAGAGACAACACGTCAGGAAAAGATTCTGCTCGGTTATTTTCATTAATTATGTTGATTACTATGCTGGCTCCTTCAATTGCGCCTTCCGTGGGAACTGTCATTTTAAAGACCCTGGACTGGGGCTGGATTTTTACTTCATTAGCATTGCTCGGTCTTATAGTGACCATATCGGTCATCGTCATCATGCCCAAAGAAACTAAAACTAAACAAAGGGTTAAAAATCGTGGTTACCTTAGTGTGTTTAGAGAACGTCGTGCATTAGGTTATTTATTAGCTCAAGGTTTTGGCTTCTCTGTCTTAATTACTTTTTTGACTAATGCTCCTTTTGCCTACATGGAGCAATTCCATGTTGATGAGGCGTTTTTCTCTGGATTATTGATCCTTAATGTTGCTGGGGTTGCTGTTATAAATCGTCTTAACCATTTTTTATTACAGCGGATTGAGCCGAATCAATTATTGAAAATATTTTTAAGTATTCAGATGCTTGGTGTGTTGATATTGGTGGTTGCAACCGCCTTTTTCCCTAACATTTTGTGGCTAACTGTATTTGGTTTTGTTGCGACAACAGCAACAATAGGAGGAATAATGCCCAATTCAAGTGCCTGTTTTATGAATTATTTTGGTAAAAATGCAGGGATTGCAGCGGCAACCTTAGGTGCGACTCAATATCTTGTTGGGGCAGCAGTGAGCGCTCTAGCAGCAATATTGAGTGATGATTCCCTATGGCCGATTGTGCTTATAATGACGACCGCCACGATCATTGCACTTTGTGGTGCGCTCTACCGACCACAAGCTCAGGCTGAAGATAACGTTCAAAACCTCAGCCATGCTGGTTAAGTTATTTTTTCTGAGTGAAATACATTGAAATACATTGAAATACATAGCTGAAATACATAGCGGCCCATTTTTTGAAATAACAAATAACCCCTTTCTATTTGAGTTGCGATCACCTTGTATAATTTTATCATCGAGCAAATTCAACAGGATGGTTTAACAAATTAGCACTCGATGGCCAATTCATCAGTAATATGGTCGATTTAACACAGCAGGATAGCTTGATATCAATCAAGCCTAAAGTGATGTTATGGGATTAAAAAGTTAGCGTTTAGGCACACGACCAGCGCTGGTAGTTTGCTGCGCCTTGGCGTCATTTTCGGTCTAAATGTACATATACAACACTTAACTTGAGGCCGTTGAAGACTCTTTACAAAAGACTGCGTGAGCCTGAAGGCCTTTCTCGCACATCCATGTGCTTCAAGGCATCCTGCCTATCAGATCCCCATAGGAAGCTATAGCATTTTCACTCTTTACTGCAAGATGAGCCGAAGCAGGCTTCAAATGAAGTTAAAAACTGGATCAATCCCCATAGCGACCTTTTCGCAGCGGTTATTTAATCTATTGGAAAAATGTTGCGGGGCGGCTGGGCGGCTGGGCCAATTATTTTATAAAGAATAAAGAGACAATAGCCGTTGGTTTCCTCTTGGTCTGATGTGGCGAAGCGCCACGATGTTAGTGGCCGCAGGCCATAAATAATAGATCAAAAAAACTGACTCGCAACCATGACTAGGAGAATGAAAAACTAAAATACCAACACAACATGGATACCCGCAAGCCATAAAAAATGCAGCCCTTAGGCTGCATTTTTTATGGCTATCACAACTACACTCGGTGTAATAAGCCTCAGCTAATTAACCCAAATCCATCATCATGCTTCGGCTACGTACCAAAGCTTGAAAGGCGTGTAATTGCTTTTTAGGTAAGACTTTAGCTTCTGCGATGTCGGCTTTCATTGCGTCTACCGGACGACCATTCACAATATACTCATAATGTAAGTGTGGACCCGTTGACGCACCCGTATTACCTGATAATGCAATCACCTGCCCTCGTTTTACACGTTGGCCTCGTTTAACTAAAAATTTCGACAGATGCAGGTAACGAGTACGCACTTTATTGTTATGTTCAATCACAATATAGTTACCCGCGAAAGCATGCTTCTTAACCAGCGTCACCACACCATCACCCGGAGCCACCACTTGAGTACCAATAGGGGTAGCAAAGTCGGTACCATTATGTGGCCGAATCCGACCCGTAATCGGGTGTTTGCGGTTGGGGTTGAACCGAGAACTTAACCGCACAGTTCTATTTAATGGGATACGTTGGAAAGCAGGCGTTAAACTTTGACCTTTAATATCGTAATAGTTGCCATCAGCATTTTGAAACGCGGTAATGTCCCGACGCCCGGTATTAATACGAATGCCTTCAATCGATGTGATACCTGTTGGTTCACCTTCAACAAATTGATCGTTGACTAAAACCGAAAATGTATCACCTGCACGTAACTCACGTGAAAAGTTTAATTTTGACTTTAACAGTGATTCGACTTTCTGAATCTCGGCAGCACTTAGGCCTGCATTTTTAGCCGATACATAAAAAGAGCCGTTAATTTCACCGCCCACAATGCGGTTTTGCCATATGCCATCGATATTAATGTCATTTACGGCGTAAGTTCCGTCTTTAAAACGAGTAAATACCACTTGATGAGCAGGGTTAAAATACAGCTCTAATTTATCAAGTTCACCATCGGCATTATCCCAAAATTGGATGCGGTTACCCGGTAACAGGGTATCTAAAGCTAAAACTTCTAAATCAGCCTCAAGCACTTTATACATGGTTCGTTGGTCAATACCGGCTAATTCAAACAAACGACTTAAGGTATCACCACTTTCAATCACCCGATTTAAAATAGGTGTTGCAGGCTTAACGATCGTCAAAGCTGTATCTTGCTGAGCTATGTGTGGCAATAATGAATCAATATCAATGGCCACAGGAATACGTTGTGATGAAAACTCTTGTTGTGTTGGCCATAAAAGCGCAGCGCCTACAGCAAATACACTTACTAACAAGACTTTCTTGTGCAGGTTTGTCACGTTTGGTAAGTTCAATTGACTTGCGGCTAGCCGCTGGAAGTCCATAACTTTACTTATTAGCAATATCTAATCCACCCTAAAAGACGACTCTTTATATTTATTTTATTTTACTGCACATTGTTATTGCGACACAGAGGCTAACGTCAGTTAACGCTATGTCATTATCTCATTTTTATAATGAAAATAACCCTACACTTGATACTACGCCATCCGGTAAAAACGGTTTAACATACCGACTTTTGCACTCAAATTACATTCCAACACTCTTTTATATCAAAAAACAATCATATTACAAATATAAAATATTATTTATTTAACCTTTAATTTGAACTCGATTGCAGTAATCACTGGAGTTTGAGGCAGATCACCCTGCATTAATCGCAAATTCATTCTGTAATTTGCTAATACCAAGACCGTTCATTTTATTCACTTTTATCTGTACATCGATCCGCTCTTTCATGGCTTCAATATGGCTAATGACGCCTATCATTTTGCCCGATGCATTTAAATTATCTAATGCATCTAATGCAGTATCTAATGTCTGGCTGTCCAAGGTACCAAAGCCCTCATCTAAAAAGAGTGAGTCAATGCTCGTTTTATGACTTACTAGATCAGATAACGCCAACGCAAGGGCTAAGCTAACTAAAAAGCTCTCACCACCAGACAGTGTACGGGTATCGCGCACTGTGTCACCTTGCCAGGTATCGAGCACTTGTAATTCTAATGCATCTGACTCTTTGCGTTCGAGTAAGTAACGGCCTTGTAAGCGTTCAAGCTGTCGATTCGCTAATGCGACTAAATGATCTAATGTAAGCCCTTGGGCAAATTTACGGAACTTATCGCCTTTTTGTGAGCCTATTAGTGCATGCAAATAAGCGAGGTCGTCGTAAACTTGCTGCTGTTGTGCCTGCTCTTTTAGCAATTGTTGCTGCCCTTCGCGCTTACTTGCATCTAGCTCTAGCTCATGGGTTAACCGCCAAAGCGTCTGCGTTAATTGTTGATGCTCAGAATCGAGGGCTTGATGCCGTTGGAGCATGACGGCTTGTTGGGTTAAATCATAGTTATGTTGTTGACCAAGCAGAGCAAGCTCCGCTTGCAACGCAATGGCTTGCTCAACTAAGGTATTTGCCTTAACAATGTCATTGTCTAACTGTTGTTTAAGCTGTTGCAACCTGTGACGCTCATCAGCACAGAGTAATGCTTGCTCGAAAGCTTGTTGGTCGGAAAATGGGCTCGCTTGTAGAGCACTATTCCATTGGCTTTGTAATTGCTGCCATTCTTGATTAACTTGTGTTGCCTGAACTTGCATGGATTGCTGCTGTGCACTTAAGCTGGCAAGGTGCTTATCTGCTATTTGTAATTGCTGCTGTACTAACTCAAATTGTTGTTGTGCTTGATCTAACACCGTTTGACTGCGTTGTTTTTCATCCTCAATGACTTTATCAGCAAAGACCTCGTTACGTTGACCTAACACAGTACTGAGCTGCGTCTGTACCTTATCAACTTGTTCACTGATCGCGGTTAACTTGGCGGTCTGCTCGTCCGCTTGCTGATGATTGGCCATGAGCTTTTCAGCTGTGATACTCAATTGCTGCTGATTGTCGACAGCCTGCTGCTGCGCTTGAGTCCAACACTCGAGTTGTTGTTGTAACTCGTTGAGCCATATAACGGCATTCACTATTGTTGGCGGCGTTAACCCTGAAGCAGTAATTTGTGTTTCAAGCGCATTGATTAATGCAGTTTGCTGCGCAGTGACGGCCTCAATGTGCTGTTGATGGTTGAGTAAACCTTGCTGCAAGTTATCAAGCTGTTGTTGTAATAACCCTTGCTGATTGATCTGCTTAACGAGCGCTTGCTGTGCTTGAATCACATACTGTTGGTGTTGATGTAACGTTTTTTGACATTGGCTAAGCTCAGTAATGGTGACAGCCAATTGCTGTTGTTTGGTTTCGGTTTGGGCAATGTAATCGGTTAATGCTTGTTCTTGCTGCAAATCCAACTCAAGAGAGATTGATAATGTCTCAGTTTGCTGCCGCCACTGCTGCGCAATGGTTTGAATATCTGTGTGAATTTGACTTAGCTGTTGTTGTAAATTGTCATCGTTAACTTGTAACGCCGTTTGCTGATGGTTAAGTTGCTCACCTTGCTGTTTAATCACATCAAGTTCAGCTTGTAACTGTTGCGCCCTTTGCTCGGTAACCGACACATTCAGCGCTTCATAGCGCTCAACTAGCGGATGATCGGTCGAGCCGCACAAGGCGCAAGGCTCACCCGCTTTTAGTTTGGCGCGCTCGATGGTTAAATTGGCAATTTGTTGCTCTTGCTGTAGCAACATTTGAACATCTTTAACTTGCTGATTTTTATCACTCCACTGAGTTCTCACCACAGTAAGAGACTGTAGCAGTGCCTGCAACTCAGTCTTAAATTGCGCCGATTGACGGGTTAACTGCTGACATTGCTGTTGCTGGCGTGCAAACTGGCTAAACAACTGGGTTAATTGATAACGCCCAGATTGCTGCTGAACAACTTGCTGATAATCATCATTAATTTTCGTTTCGTCTTGTCCAGCCAACAGCGTAATTAATGCTTTTTGGCTGTCATCTTGCTGCGCTGTCGCCTGAGTTAGCTCCGCTTGAGCCTGTTGTATTTGCGGCGCGAGCGCAGTGAGTGTGTCTTGAGTTTGTTTTATGCCGGCTTGTTGCTGAGTACATTGGTTATGAATTTGGCTACGTTGGTCACTTAGTTGCACAACTTGTGTGTATTGGGTTTGCCAAGCGGCAAACTTTTTAGCCACTTCTTGACCTTGAGGCAAACTATCAAGTTGATGATCAATTTGCTGCTTCGCCGCTGTCAGCGCCTGTTGCTGGGTCAATAACAGTTGTTGTTGCTCGCGGCCCTTTTGTTGCTGTTCATATGTTTGTTGATGGGTTAATTTGACCTGAGATAACTGATAACTGTGCTGATTAATTTGTTGATCCAGCGGCAGTACTTGCTCATCGATCAACGACAGCAGTGTTTTATGCGCCTGATTAACTTGCTTAACCTGTTGCTGGCCCTGTGTGTGCTGGTGTTTATGGGTTTGCAGTGCCGTTTCAGCTTGCTCGGTTTGTTGGCTTAATTGACGGATCTGTGCGGTTAACTCTTGGACTTTTTTGTGCGCTTTTTGCTGTTGCTCAAATAATGGCAAAATGTGTTGTGCCGGCTCGCTATGCTGCAATTGTATTAACGCTTCACTATGTTGCTGCTGGCACGTTAGCGCGTCTTGCTGTTCGCCCTGAACCTTTACCAATGCCTGCTGTGCTTGCTCAGAATTAGTGGCCCAAGTGATAAATTGGCTTAACTGAGTCAGTTGTAATTGTTGCTGCACCAATGTTTGTTTAAATTGTTCAATTTGTTTATTTTGTTGATCGACTTGTTGTTCATCAAACAACTCGACACTGCCCAGTTTGGCCTCGAGTAATTTCACATTAGTCTTGGCTTCACTAAAGTGCTGATGAACCCGCTCAGAAATAAGCCCGTAAATTTCAGTACCGGTGAGCTCTTCAAGTAATTCCGCTCGGTCATTGGCATCGGCATTCAAAAAAGCGGCAAACTGCCCTTGAGATAACATCATCGATTTAGTGAAGCGAGCAAAGTCGAGCCCGGTGATCTGTTCAATGAGTTCCGTTTTGCGCTTTATTTGACTGGCAAGAATTTTACCGTCACTCAGTTGTGCCAGTTCCACTTGAGCATCTTGCAAGTTACCGTCGGCTTTGTCGCGCGAGCGACGTTGGCTCCAAAAGGCGCGGTAGGCAATGCCTTTCACTTCAAATTCGACTTCGGCTAAACACTCTGCGGTGCCGCGAGTCATTAACTCGTTAGTGGTTTTAGAGATATTATTTAACCGCGGCGTTCGGTGGTAAAGCGCTAAGCAAATGGCATCGAGTATCGTGGTTTTGCCTGAACCCGTTGGGCCTGTGATGGCAAATAGTCCGTTTTCAGCAAAAGGCGATTGGGTAAAGTCGATTTTCCACTCGTTTTTAAGCGAGTTAATATTTTTAAAACGAAGGCTTAAAATTTTCATGACTGTTCACCGTCTGTAGCACTTTTTGTTGCAACCTCTGTTTTACCATGATGGGTCATCGTTTCTTGCAGAACATGGCTCGCGGCGGTTTCTTGGGTGTTTCGCTCTGACTCCACCTCGGCAACTATTTGGCTAAAGCGCTGCTTAATTCGGCCTAATTGTGCCTGTTGGGGATCGCTGTCAAATTGCTCTTGGGCTAAACGGCGCGCAAACACTTCCTCGACACTCAACTCGGATAAGGTTTCATTATCAAGCTTTTTAATGTGTTGCTGTCGTTGACTACGGGCACGCTTTAATTGCAATACCTCAACCGCCTTGTCTTGAGTCATGTCAGCAATACGAGACTGTAGATCAGACAAATAGTCTTGCTGCGATACTTCAATGCTTAACCAAGTGGTTTTTGTCGCGGCTGTTTGAGAAGAAAATGCATTTATCTGCTGCTCAATGCTATCTAAATCACCTTTTAGCACCTGCATGGGCTGAAAAATAGGCACCATTAATGGCGTGACGAGGGATAATTGAGCATCAGTAAATTCAACCAAAAACACTGATTTATTACTGGTGTTATTGGTCGATAGTTCATCAAAACTTAATGCTATCGGTGAGCCGCTGTAACGAATATGCGCAGATTTCGCCACCACTTGTGGGCGATGAATATGGCCTAATGCAATGTAGTCTGCCGCGGGGAAATGTGCCGCATTAAAGGCATCTAAACTGCCAATATAGATATCACGTACTGATTCTGAAGTGCTGGCTCCTACCGTGGTTAAATGACCTGTCGCCACAATGGGTACCTGCGTGGTAAATGTGCTATTGAGCTGCTTAGCTTGCTCAAAACAACGCTGATATAACGCACTAATGGCATCACCCAGTTTGCGTTGCTTATCCATTGAAGACTCACCAGATTCACTTAACACTACATCACGTGGGCGTAAAAAAGGTAACCCACATAAAATAGCCCCAATTTCACCTTGGCGGGTTTTAAGTGCAAATACATGCTCTTCAAAATGTTCTAATGCACCAGGGATCACGATAGTATTAAGGCAAGCCAGTAGATGTTTAGATTCATTCAAGGTCGAAACAGAATCGTGATTACCGCCCAGTAAAATCAGCTGGCAACCCGTTTGTTGAATTTGAACAATAAATTGATTGTACAGTGCTCTGGCATAACTTGGCGGAGTGCCAGTATCGAAAATATCGCCAGCAACAATAATGGCATCAACTTGATGGAGGCTTATTTGCTCAAGTAACCATGTCATAAAGGCTTGGTGCTCGGCTGCGCGGCTTTTGCCATAAAAATATTGGCCAAGATGCCAATCTGATGTGTGAATGATGCGCATAACATCCCTTTAAATATAAACAAACATGAACGTCAAATAATGATGGCGTGAATAAGCCCAAATTATCGATACTATGACCACATGTAGATCACATGTATTGCGACCACAATAATTTCCCGCTCATACCTAATGACATCACCACCACCAAAGGTTTAATAATTTTAACCCCTTTAGTGACCACTAAACGTGAGCCTAACGTTGCGCCAACCGCTTGGCCAACGAGCATAATTAATCCCAGCACGACCGCCACTTGCCCCCCGATAAGAAAGAAAATTAGCGAGGCGATGTTAGTCGCAAAGTTTAATAATTTAGCATGAGCAGTTGCTTTGGCTAAACCAAACCCAGCCAATGAGACAAACGCTAACGCAAAGAAACTCCCAGTACCGGGACCGAAAAAACCATCATAAAACCCAACGACTAATGCCGCAGTGAAGGCAAAAACACTCGGAGTAAGAATTTGCTGGCGATCTTGCTCGCTAATTTTTTTAGAGAATAAAAAATAACAGCCAATCGCTAAAATCAAAAATGGTAGCACCACTTCCAGTAGTTTTGCATCGATCATTTGTACTAATATTGTGCCGATAGAGGCACCGATAAATGCGCATAGCAATGACAGTTTTATGCTAGGCAAATCAACCATTCCTTTGCGCACAAAATATAAACTCGCAAAAAAACTACCACCACATGCTTGCAGTTTATTGGTACCCAATGCGGCCGCAGGCGGCAATCCCGCCCACATTAATGCCGGTATAGTCAGTAACCCTCCGCCACCGGCAATCGCGTCAATAAAACCCGCAACCAAAGCAACAAAAAATAAAATAACCGCGAGCTGGAGCGTGAGTTCAAACATTACGTTTCTCGTTATTAGCAACAAGGGTGAAGTCGGTAAGACATAAGACGAGGCGTTATTAGACAATCTTTATCGTCAAAATACAAAGCGTTCCGAGATATTTATTCAATTTTACTTAACTAATAGCGACTCTGGAAAATAAATGATTATTAAATAGCTCAATGTTTGACTATTCACCTTCCATTGATAGTCGTTGATGCAACACAAGCACTTTGCGGTTCACTTATGCATTGGTATAGTAGCCAACCTAATGTAAATTTGGCTGAAGGTTTTATTATGATTGTTATTACGGGCGCGAGCAGCGGCTTAGGCGCTGCACTGACTCAACAATATGCAGCAGAAGATCATACCCTGTTGATCACTGGTCGCAGTGAGCAAAAATTAGCGGATGTAATGGCCAGCTTGACTCCTCTTGAGCAAGTTAAGGTGCAGACTCACGCAGCAGACTTATGTGTGGCAGAAGAGGTCAGTGATTTATTTTCGCGTTTATCAACGCCACCAAGCAGCGTGATCCATTGTGCTGGTAGTGGTTATTTTGGCCCAATTGAACAGCAAACGCCGCAAGCTATTAATCAGTTGATCAACAACAACCTAACTTCAAGCATTCTGGTATTACGAGAGTTGGTAAGTCGTTATCGCGATCACAAGGTCACGGTTATCGTGGTGATGTCGACCGCAGCGCAAGCAGGTAAAGCCAATGAGTCAACCTATTGTGCAGTAAAATGGGCGGTTAAAGGCTTAGTTGAATCGTTGCGATTAGAATTAAAAGATAGCCCGATGAAATTAATTGCGGTATATCCAGGAGGAATGGCAACAGACTTTTGGCAAACTAGTGGCAAAGACATTAATACCTCAAGCTTTATGACCGCAACAGAAGCCGCCGCCATGCTCAAACAAGCCTTAATAGCGACAGAACATGGTTATGTCTCTGACATCACCATTAACCGAGGTTAATATTCCGTTAATTAGTTAACCTAAAGTAGAACGAACGGTTTATTATCCCAAGTTAACTGCTAGTGATGTTTTTGAGTTTGGGTTTATTTGGGTAAAAATGGTTTGGTTGACCAATACCAGCAATATATCCACCCTGCGGGCGCAAAAATAACGTTTAACACTATGGCGTAAAAACCAACTAACGGTAAATTAGGGGTTTTACCTTTGGCAAACTTTAAGGTAAAGAACACCACAACCAAGGTTAAAACGAAAATAATTTGACCAATCAATGTGGCATTTAAATTCATGATGTTACCCTTTTAACCATCAAGCCCGTTATGCTGAAATAGCAACGACGTTGCTGATGATACCTCATATTAGATTATTGATAAGGCTACTACAATGTGTAAAAAAGTCGTCGTAATACTGCTGTCGATAAGCCTTGTTCTGGGCTTGTCAGCTTGCGCTGAATTAAAACACACTGGCAAAGAAATTGGTCACACCACCAAAAAAGTGACCACTGCAATCGGTCACGGGACCCGCGATACCGTCAAGGCCATTGGTCACGGAACCAAAGAAGTCATTAATGACATAAAAGAAGATGACTAAACCCTGTCGCTTTATATCATCAAAAAGCCGTTAATGCTGGGCATTAACGGCTTTTTGATTCATTGAATGATTCATTGAATGATTCATTCAATAAATCAATCTTTAGTGATGGCGATGTTAGTGCTTGCAATGCTCGCTGTGCACATGGTCATCATCAGTAAATTCACTATCGCTAGCTTGGTTTTGCATTACGCCCCAACCATCAGAAATACCGTCAAACTCTTGCGCAAAGCTATTTAACTCAGTTTCTTTGGCAACAAGTGCTGCGTAATCAGGTACCATTTGCAGGCAAACAATCACTTCCCACTTAGTGC
Source organism: Shewanella sp. T24-MNA-CIBAN-0130 (assembly GCF_040310185.1). NCBI lineage: Bacteria > Pseudomonadati > Pseudomonadota > Gammaproteobacteria > Alteromonadales > Shewanellaceae > Shewanella > Shewanella sp. T24-MNA-CIBAN-0130. The sequence continues at coordinate 86,562 of NZ_JBEOPP010000007.1, forward strand.
TTTCTTCATCAAAGTTAACCTCAAGCTCACCTTGCATGTCGGTTTGACTTAATGCTTCTAACGCCGATTCGGCATCACGTTGGTCATCAAACACTAAGAAGAAATCTACTTCTATTGATTGAGTAAGGTCAATACCGGCATCAGCCATTGCAGCCAACATTTGGCCATTATCATCGTCTGGGAATTGCATTTATCAATCCTTAGTCTGCAGGAACAATTTCAATTGTCGCGTCATTGAACGAAATTATATCGCCAACAACACACTTTTTACGTTTACGAGTATCAACGTCACCATTGACGGTAACTTGACCTTCAGTAATGACATGCTTTGCTTCGCCACCGCCGTTCACTAAACCGAGTACTTTTAGTACTTTGTACAGTTCTACGAATTCATCACCTTGAAGTAATGCAAACGCTTGAGTTTGAGTCGTCACAATAATCGCCTTTTAATCAAAATATGCTGGCTATTATAGCCTATGCCAGTTTAGCAAGCATCAAGCATTTTGAATGGGCTACTAAACGCATATTGAAACCCTAATTGATGACTGATTAATTGACCGTCGATAATTTTGCTTGGCTGTTGCTGCTGATTAAACTGCGGGGCAATTAATCCAAGATGCTCGGCGGCGGCAGCATAAAACGCTCCACGAGTAGGATGTTCATTTGCTGTGAGATTATAAATCGGTAACGTATCCGTACGAGAAAGGATCAAGCTAACGGCTGCAATACAGTCATCTAAATGCACTAGGTTAACCGCTACATTAGCGCCGCTAACATCGGTTTTACCCGCAAAAAAACGTCCCGGATGACGCTTAGGTCCAACTAAGCCTGAAAATCGCACAACACAGCTATTTGCCATTGCTGAAAATATGGCTTCAGCTTGCAATAAGGTGTGACTGGTATCATTAAATGCGCCAGCATCTTGTTCGGTTACCGTTTGATTTAGCGACGGATAGACCCCAGTGGAACTGATAAAAATAACTTTTTGATATTGGCGTTCACCCATCAAATTTTTCAACTGGGTTAAATAGCCAAGATAGTCAGTTTCACCTCGTCGCAGTCCTGGCGGTAAGTTAATCACAATGGCGTCAGCATCGAATAAAGTCGCCTTTTTTACCTGGGTAGTCACATTCGCCAAATCTAATTGATAAGCCTCAATACCAGCTTGCTGTAATTGAGCTAAATCATCAGGATGACGTTTTGACGCTTTAACCTGAAAACCTTGTTTCATTAATTGTGTGGCGAGCGGAAAACCAAACCAACCGCATCCGATAAGGGTAATTGTGTTCATCTATCCTCAATATTACTTCGTTAAGTCTTAATGATTGAAGTTATTGAAGTAAAAGCTGATTGGACTATTAACTTGCAATGTTTTCATTGCCCCATCAGATAAGTCATCTAACTTTACAACTTCTTTCACTTGGACATCTTCATTAATTAAAAATCGAAAGCTAGGCTCTGCACCGCTGACATTACAAGACCACACATGTGGCTGCTTGACATCGGCGGTAGTCATCATCACCTTCGCGATGCTGTCGTCAGTTAAGCGCACTATAGTGCCAGGTGGATAGATACCTAAAATTTTGACTAACACCGAAATCAAATTATCACTGTGTTTACTACTGTGAGTTTTAAATAAAATACCCAGTGCAATTTGCGGAGTCTGGTATTGGTGTAATAAGGTTTCATAGTCATTGGCTAATGACACTATTTGGGTGGTGAGTAAAATGTTGGCTTCAGTCAAATGATGAGGATAACCACTGCCATCAATAAACTCGTGATGATGCAACACAATGTCTAACATAGCGTCAGGAAATAACCCCGTCCGCTTAAGCATCTCATGGCCAAAATTAGGGTGCATTTTTAAAAAATTACTTTCATGATCGCTTAACTCACCACGCTTACGCCTGATAACATCAGGCACTTTGAGTTTACCGATATCGTGAAACAAGCTGCCTAATGCAACGTCACGGACATCTTTTTTAGGCAGTGATAATGTGTGGCCAATCATCATAGAAATAACCGCGACTGAAATACCATGTTGAGTCACACTCACATCCGTCTCACCACTGCTCACTAAGGTTAAGTGAGGGGTTTCGCTTTCATACAAATGTTCAACTAAATCTTCGACTAACGTAGCAGTTTCACGATAAGCGCCTTCGGGATCACTCACTATTTTACCAAATCCCGTTCTGATATCATTAACTGATTTCAAAAATCGCTGTTGACTGACTCGGATACTTTTTTTAGCCAATGGTCGATAATCAATGTCTTGATTAACGACTTTTTCGGGCTGTTCAATTTCAACAGGAACATCAATTTTAGGCAGTAAGTCATGCCCATCAACCAGGTACACAAATGACACATCGAGACCTTTGATCATCTCGATTTGAATTTGTTGTTCAATCTTAACTTTACTGCGAAAAAAAGGATGGCTTGTCCATGACAAAGGCAGCTTAACGGTTAACCCGATAACCATTTGCGATACAGGTATTTGTGTTAATTCGACTTTAGCCAAAGTATTGATCCTTTTCACATTCGCCACGTTATAGCTAAGATGATAATGTCATTCTTACACTAACATTTTCAGTAATAGAGTTATGTGTATCAAGGCCTTACATCTTTACCTTTTGGATCACAGTTAATATAGAGCATTTATACCAAGCCGTACATTGTTTAGTATGTTACTTGATCTCGTCATCAGATGAGGTTTCAACTTTTACTGCGGTATCATCTGCTGTCCAGTCGGCAAAGTAGTAATATAACCTCTTTGATTTAAACACATAAATGACTGACCAAAATAGAAAAAGTGCATCAATCGAATAGCTAATTTTAAACAAATAGTCATCGTGCACCATCCGCTGAAATAAAAATAGTCCATCAACAATGAGTAATCCCCATAACAACCAACCACTATATCGAAATAAAGGCATTAATATCGGCCAACTGCGTTTACGCTCGGCAATAATAAGTCCATAAATCAACACCGCACCGACACCGGTAATTAAGGCCAATATAAAATCGCTTTTTTCAGGATAAAACAACCGAACTAAACCTGATCGATCATTAAACTGGGTCAAGGATGCAATAAAAATACACCAGCCACGGGCTAAGAAAACCAAGATCAAATATAAAAACAAGGGTGGTTTTATGTGGCCGCGATCATCAAGCCAAGTAATATTACTAAAATTCACAATAAACTCTTATCGGCGGCCACAAGTATAAATTAAGCATCAATATCATCAGCATTAGTTGGATGCATTCAGTAAATCCAGCAAACCTTGTTCATCTATCACAGTAACACCCAACGCCTCTGCTTTTGCGAGCTTAGAGCCAGCAGCCTCACCCGCGACAACACAATCGGTATTTTTAGATACACTGCCGGCTACTTTTGCCCCTAATGCCTGTAAGCGTGCTTTGGCGTCATTGCGATTAAGTTGCGTCAATGTACCGGTTAACACCCAAGTTTGACCTTTTAGGCTCAATTGCGACTCATCAGCTTTTTCTATTACAGGCCAAGTAATTCCGGCGTTAAGCAGCTGCTCAATCACTTCAATGTTATGGGACTGAGCAAAAAATTGACGGATATGTTTTGCCACAATTTCACCCACATCTGCCACTTCAAGTAATTGCTCGACACTGGCATCGCAGATCAGCTCAAAATCGGCAAAGTGTTGTGCTAAGTTGGCAGCAGTAGCCTCGCCAACTTCACGAATGCCTAAACTATATAAAAAACGCGCCAACGTGGTCGTTTTAGCCTCTTTAATAGCAGCGACAATATTAGTCGCTGACTTCATTGCCATGCGATCTAACATAGTGACAGTCGAAGGCGTTAGCTTAAATAAGTCTGCAGGGGTTTTAACCAATTCTTTATCGATCAGTTGTTCGACAATTTTGTCACCCATGCCGTCAATATTTAATGCTTTACGGGAGGCAAAATGTTTAATGGCCTCTTTACGCTGAGCTTCACAAAATAATCCTCCACTGCAACGCGCTGTGGCTTCGCCCTCTAAACGCTCAACAGTACTTTGGCAAACAGGGCAGTGATCGGGAAAGATTATATCTTGAGCCTCATCGAGACGTTTTTCTGGAACAATCGCGACAATTTGCGGGATCACATCACCGGCGCGACGAATAATCACGGTGTCGCCAATCTTAACGCCTAAACGGGCAATTTCATCAGCATTGTGCAAGGTGGCATTAGACACAGTTACGCCACCGACAAATACAGGTTTGAGACGGGCAACCGGAGTGACAGCGCCCGTTCTACCTACCTGAAAATCAACCGACTCTAACAGGGTCATTTCTTCTTGTGCTGGGAATTTGTATGCGATGGCCCATCGAGGTGCTTTGGCTACAAAGCCCAGAGTCAGCTGCTTAGCAATGTCATTGACCTTAATCACCACACCATCAATTTCATAGGCAAGCGCACTGCGCCTGGCCATAATATCAGCATAATACGCGTATACTTTATCGACTGAATCAGCCACTTTTACTTCACTGCTGACCGGGACGCCCCATTGTTTTAATTGAGACAACTGGCCAAAATGGCTTGTTTGCATCGGTTGTGATTCACCTTCCACCACGCCTAATGCATAAGCATAAAATCCTAGTGCGCGTGCAGCGGTAATTTTACTGTCTAATTGGCGTAAACTGCCTGCCGCGGCGTTACGCGGATTAACAAATACTTTGTCGCCTTTACCGATTTGACGCTGGTTTAACGCCTCAAATGCCGCTTTGGGCATAAACACTTCACCACGAACTTCAACTAAATCCGGAAATCCTTCACCACGTAATTTAAGTGGGATGGATCTAATTGTGCGCACATTTTCAGTAATATCTTCACCCACACTACCATCACCTCGTGTTGCTGCGCGTTCAAGAACGCCCAAACGATAGGTAATACTCACCGCGAGACCATCGAGTTTAGGTTCGCAAACATACTCAGTGCTATCGACTTTATCGATAATACGCTTGTTAAATGCCGCAAAATCAACTTGCTCAAACGCATTGTCGAGGCTTAACATCGGTTTAAGGTGGGTAATTTGGGAAAATTTTTGTAAGGCCATCCCACCGACTCGTTGGGTCGGTGAATCTATGGCTTTACATTGCGGATAGTCACGCTCTAACTCAGTTAAGCGTTTAATTAATCTATCGTATTCAGCATCGGGTATCGACGGAGCATCATCAACGTAATAGCGAATATTATGTTGATTAATAGTGTGAGTCAGTTGATCCATTTCAGTTTGAATAGCGTGCATTGTGGTATCCGTCATACGAGTTGTAACCGTGATATTCTTGATAAAGAGTAAAGGCATAAAACAATTAAGGCCGCTGCTGCGGCCTTAATAAAAATATCTACCTACGCCGCATTCAGTCGTCGTAGATAATCTTTTTTGGTCTCATCTGACCAAGGTTGACGTTGTCCGTCTAATAATTGGGCACCGAGATCATCGGCAATTTGATAGGCCGAGTTCAGCATTATGGTAAAGTTCATTAACGGATCACCATAACAAGGTAATGTCATAAATAACACCACGCCTTGAGTGACAAACTGCTCCATTTGATCTGGGTCAAAGATGCCAGGTTTTAACATGTTAGCGAGTGAAAACAGCACCTTGCCCGTGCCGGCATTATCAATGTGGCGATGAAAAATATCCATCTCACCGAATTTAAAATTAAGCGATAACAAGCTTGGCAGTAATTCTGCTCCCTGAATTTGCTCACCTTCTTTAGCAACAATATGCAGCACTAATACATCGGTAGGCTCAGCAAGTTCATTAACAGGCGCATCCGCAGGCGGATTAATGTTAACGCTAGGGTCAACTTCAGTATCAACTTCAGCATCAACTTTAGGCACTGCAGCTTGCCCCGTTGGCTTAATCGGATCCGGTTTGGTTACAGTAGGCTTACCTGTGTAGCTTTCTAACTTGGCCGTACTGGTTGAAGGATTAAATATCTTTTTAGGGGTGTTCATTGACACGTTTGCAGTGGGTTCGGGTTGAACCTCATCGTCAACAAATAACGCTTGTTGAGTGGGGTGCGCCGCTTTAGGTTCAACATGGGCAGGCTTAGACTTTTTAGGATCAGGCTGACGCAACGAGTCACGTAGTGGAGTGTCCGATAACCTAGCCTCGCTCGGATTGGATTTTTGGCTTAACTGGGTCTTAAGTATCGGCTTAACAACGGGTTCTTCAATGTCATCTGATTTGCGCACGCGCACTTTACCAATACCATCTGCGTCAAAACCTTCAGAGTCTGTACGTTCAGCTTGGTCTTTATAAAATCCAGCCATCGGACTTTGCTTCATTGATTTAGGTTGTTGTTTACGAATCGACCAAAAACCGTGCACTAACACCGCAATAATTGCGATTGCGCCTAATACGAACAACACAAGTTGTAAATCTTTCATTAGATTCCCTGTCTTCCTAATTTATACCGCGTCAGCCATGGCGACGGCGGCTTCAATGTCCACTGCGACTATCCTTGAAACGCCAGGTTCATGCATAGTAACGCCAATAAGTTGATCAGCCATTTCCATTGTTATTTTATTATGACTGATATAAATAAATTGCACACTTTGTGACATTTCTTTCAGTAAGCGACAAAAACGTTCGACGTTGGCGTCATCCAAAGGTGCATCGACTTCATCGAGCATACAAAAAGGTGCTGGATTCAGTCTAAAAATAGCAAAGACTAATGATAATGCGGTTAACGCTTTTTCTCCACCACTTAGTAAATGTATGGTGCTATTCTTCTTACCTGGCGGCTGTGCCATGATAGTAACACCCGTTTCGAGCAGGTCATCACCGGTTAATGCCAAATAAGCCTTTCCCCCGCCAAATACCTTTGGAAATAGTAGCCCTAAGTCATGGTTTACCGTTTCGAATGTGGCCTTAAAACGGCTTCGGGTTTCTTTGTCTATCTTACGGATAGCGTCTTCTAAGATCGCTAACCCTTTATTTAAGTCGTCGTCTTGACTGTCTAAATAGGCTTTTCGTTCTCGTTGCGATTCAAATTCTTCAATGGCGGCAAGGTTGATGGCACCTAAACGTAAAATGTTTTGTTTTACTTTTTCAAGCTGTTGCGCCCAAACATCAACAGATGCATGTTCAGGGATTTCGACAATGACTTGTTGTAGCTGAATTTGCTGTTCTTGCAGCAATTGCAGCTGCGCATTCGCCTGCCCTTTTAAGCCCTCACGACGTAACTTTAACGTGCTTATCGCTTGAGTCAAGTCTTGTAACACTACAAGCTGTTGTTTTTGCATCAATACTAAACTGTCTAAGCTAGTTTGAAGCTCTGCTTGTTGGGAACGATTTTGTTGTAATTGTCGCTGCAGGGCTTGCTGTTGCTCAAGAGCTTGTGCCAGTTGTGTTGATAATTGGCTTAAATGATGTTGACCTCGTTGTTGCTGATTGTCGAGCAGCATTTGTTGTAGCTGAGATAATTGGCTTGCTAATTCTGTCTGTTTTTCATGTTGTTGCTTTAATTTCTGCTCGCTTAATGCATGTTGGGTGGCATGTTGTTGCACTTGTGTTTGCTGCTGCTTAACACGATTAGCAGCATCACCGCGAATGGCTTTGGTTTCACGTAACTGAGCTTGACTCGTTTGCCAAGCTTGCTGGGCAACGTCGTGTTGATTCATCGCCAGTAACAATGCATCTTCTTGGGTCGAGACGTGTTCTTCAAAGACCTCTACTTGCATTTTTTTATCGCATATTTGCTGTTCGAGCTTGGCGATTGATTGACTGCATTGTTGTTGTTTATCGCGTTTTTCAACCATTTGCTGAGTTAAACTGGTCACTAACGAGTGCAGTTTTGTTTGTTGGATCTGTAACTGATGACAGCTTTGTTGGCATTGACTCAGTGCCACCTGAGTTGACGTGGCGATATGGGTTAACGATGTTAACGCTTGTTGAGACGATGACAGCTGCTGTTCAAGCACGGCTGATTGCTGGCTTAAGCTTAATCGTTCTTGGCTTAGGACAATCGCCGATTGCCCAGACTGAGTAGGGTTAAGTACAAAACCATGGCCAATCAACAAGCCTTCTTGGGTGGCAATATATTGATCAGATTGCAATGTCGGCAATATCGTTTTTGCTTCACGGACACTCGACGCCCACACCACTTTTTGTAACCACGGCGCTAAATTTACCGGGGTCGTTAATGCGGGATAAACCACTTGATGTTGCTGTTCAAAACCTACTAATGGTTCTGTAACACTTAACAAGGATGTTTGGTCCAGCGCTAAAACAGGTAATTGACTTAATCCTTGTAAGACGTTGTCGACGGCTTTTTCCCAACCTGGCACCACCTCAATCACTTGCCATAATTGTTGGCCATCATCTTGGGTATGATCCGCAAGCAGCTCATCAATAAATTGCAATCGTGAATGATGATGAGTCACCGATTGCTTTAGTGTTTGATAAGTATCGCTAGCTTGAGTCACGCCCTGCTGCTGCTCGATTAATGAGAGTTCAAGCTGACTGTGTTGCAGCTGTTTATCATTGAGTTGTTGTTCAATACTGGCTAATTCTGTGGCACTGCTTTGCAACTGTTGTTGCCCATCTTGTTGGGTTAACGCCGCCAGTTCAAGCTGTGATTGTGATAAATGCTGCTGGTCTTGAAGTAAACTTTGCTGCTGGTGACTGAGGGTTGATTGGCTCAGGGCTAACTGCATTTTATTGGCGGCTAAGGTTTCGGCATACTGGGTTAACTGACGTTGCTGAGCATCAAACGTCTCTTCAATAGCAAAGACTTGCTCATCGATCTGCTCAAGCGCCTGACTCGCCTGTTCATAAGCGGGTTGATGAGTATTAACTTGCTCAACCAATCGCTGATGAACATGGTTCATATCGACAATCTTATCGTCAGCTTGTTGGATCTGCTGCTGTAATAGTTGAATTTGTTGCTGCAACTGGGTGTCTTGTTGCTGCTGATGTGCAAGCTGTTGCTCAAGTTTGCTCATGGTATTACCGGTTTGGTAATACTGTTCCACCAGTTTATGTTCGCCGTCACTGAGTTCTGCCAATTGCTGTTTCAGCTCGATAACACTGGTATCTGCTTGCTGCGCGGTCTTTGCTAACGCTTCAGCCTTGAGCTCACGTTCAGCGGTTTCGGCATCGAGTCTGTCGGTTTGCAGCGACAGTTGTTGGTATCGCATAACCAATAGTTGGCTATGTAACTGGCGTTCACTATTTTTTAATTCTCGATACTGCAGAGCCGCTGTTGCTTGTTGCGATAATTTGTCTAACTGGGTACCGAGCTCAACCCGGATATCATTTAAACGTTCGAGGTTTTCACGGGTATGACGAATACGGTTTTCGGTTTCACGACGGCGCTCTTTATAACGAGAAATGCCCGCAGCCTCTTCAATAAACACTCTTAACTCTTGAGGTTTAGATTCGATTAAGCGTGAAATGGTACCTTGCTCGATAATGGCATAGCTACGCGGCCCAAGGCCAGTGCCCATAAATAAGTCGGTAATGTCTTTTCGACGACATTTTTGGCCATTTAAAAAATAATTTGATTCACTATCACGATTAACTTGTCGTTTAACCGAAATTTCTTGATAACTGGCGTACTGGCCAGTGAGCCTTCCCTGAATGTTCTCGAACACCAGTTCGACACCCGCAACAGAAATAGGCTTACGTGCCGATGAGCCGTTAAAAATCACATCGGTCATAGAATCGCCACGTAGTTGCTTTGCCGAACTTTCACCCAGCACCCAGCGCACGGCATCAATCACATTGGATTTTCCGCAGCCATTAGGGCCGATAATTGCCGACAAGGCATTATCAAATGGGATTTTAGTTGGGTCTACAAACGACTTAAATCCAGCAAGTTTTATGTGTTTTAATTTCATGTTGCCAGTTCAGGTACGCTATAAATGGAAAAAGCAGTTCACTTTAGCAATTGAGATCCATTTTGTAACGATTTTTATCCTTTAGACACCGTTTATCACTTGTTTTATTGCGCTAGGCTGGTCAAAATCAATTATATAAGTCACAAAATAGGCAGTCTTAATGGTCAGCAATTCGAAAATCGGTAACAAGAGTGGTGTAAATTATTTTATCCAAGGGTTTCAACTAATTAAACAACCGGGATTACGCTCATTTGTTTTTATTCCACTGATGATCAATTTAGTCTTATTTGCCTCCGCGATGTATTTTGCGCTAGGACAATTAACAGAGCTATTTACATGGATGGATAATCAACTTCCAGAATATCTAAGCTGGTTGAATTTTCTGTTGTGGCCATTAGCGGTATTAACGATGTTAGTGGTGATGTCATTTCTATTTAGCTCAGTGATGAACTGGATTGCGGCACCTTTTAATGGCTTATTGGCCGAAAAGGTAGAACAACATCTCACAGGAAAAAGCTTAAATACCGGTAACTCCGTCGATATGATTAAAGATTTACCGCGTATTTTTGGCCGAGAATGGATAAAACTTAAATACTACTTGCCACGAGCATTATTGTTTTTAGTCTTATTTTGGTTACCTATTGTCGGTCAAACCGCAGCACCCATATTATGGTTTATATTTACAGCATGGATGATGGCGATTCAATATTGCGACTTTCCATTTGATAATCATAAAGTCAGTTTTGATGACATGAAATTTGCTCTGAGAAATACCAAGGGGTCTAGTTTTAGCTTCGGTGCTACTGTGACACTGTTTTCAATGATCCCCATTGTTAACTTTGTCGTCATGCCCGTCGCCATTTGTGGTGCAACCGCAATGTGGGTCGATAAATATCGAGAGGCTTATAAAAATAACGCTATCGCCCCAGACTAATCCATAGAGGGCGAATCTATAAAAAAATAGCCCAAAGCGTCATCACCTAGATTGCACAGCCTAAGCCCAATGCCTAGCATCGGGCTTTTTCATTATATCCCCCGCACTAATTTAACATTCCGAGACAATTTTACGATACTTTAATACCCGTTGGACCTAGGTGTTAATGTCTTTTCTACGCCACTTTTTGCGATAACTGTCTGCAATAATAAGGGCAATAATAAAAATGAAAAAGAGTTGCCAACAATAATAGTGATCAACGATTTAATTCCAGCTAACGACTTACTCCAGATAAACGACCTTACACTGGCTTTAGTATTGAGCCGTTTTCCTCTTTACCGCGTTGCCAGCTTCTAACCAGCCGTTTTATTTCACATACTCACCATCGATGAAGACATTGAATTTGATGGTGACGTTAATGGATCCGTATGGCAGCAAGCCTTAAATAACCTCAATGGTGGATAATAAAGGTTATCAAACAACGCTTTGTTCAATAATCGTTATTGTCTCGACGGACCGTATGCCAACTATTGATCCGTCAATTGGCCTTGTTAGCAAAACACGGGGCAAGTTTGATATTGCAGACTTGAAATAAACTCGTTGTTAACGATTTATCTCATCTTTTATCAGACTTGAAGCTAAATACAAAAAGGCCGTTGATGCTTAAGCATCAACGGCCTTTTTGTGTTTCTCTGATTAAAAATAGCTTATTGAGAAACAACTGTCATGTTTAGCTTTAGACAAATATTCATCCGCGCGCTGTTATTCATCCGCTCATCCGCGCGAAGCAATGTGCGTGCAAATGTTTCATTACTCATGATAGACACGCCACAGTTAAATGAAATAAACACATCTCCAGCACAATTCCCCATGGGATTGTTGCCACATTGCGGTCTACATTTATTGACCTATGTGCTTGCTTTAATGGTCTCTAAACCTTTAAAAACAATAACTATGCCTTATTGATTATTCCTAACACTACCAAAACACTCGACATATCAGGTGATATCCACATAGAATCCAAAATCCTCAACAAGCATATGCGTTAATATTTTGGTTATAGTGGTGCTATCGTCTTCAATCAACACTCACAATATATTCAGCTTTATTATCTAGAACTCGAGTCAATTAACACTTCTCAAGTACAATACTACCTATAGAGTAGCCTGCACCAAATGAGCACAACAAGCCCAGATCACCCGTTTTAAAATCTTGATTGAATTTATGAAAAGCAATAACCGATCCCGCAGAAGCGGTGTTGGCATACTCGTCCAATATGATAGGCGCTTGAGTGGGCTCAACATTATCACCAAGAAGCTTCTTCACCACAAATAAATTCATGTTTATATTGGCCTGATGAAGCCATAGACGCTTAAATTCTTCAGGTTTTATTTGCTCGTCGCTAAATTGGGCATCTAAATGTTGGTAAATCATCGGCAATAATTCTTTAAATACTTTGCGGCCTTGTTGATGAAACAATTTATCAGCTGTGGTCGCATTTTCAGGATCGCAGCGATTAACAAAACCAAAATTACTGCGGATATTGCTGGAATAATCCGTTGCACAACGGGTAGACAATACGCTAAAGGCATGAGTAGATGTCGATAATTCATCGCGTTCAACCACCACCGCGGTGGCAACATCACCGAAAATAAAATGACTGTCACGATCACGGAAATTGATTTGCGGTGATGTTAATTCAGGATTGATTACCAGTACCCGATTAGCGGTTCCGCCTCGAATTGCATCAACGGCATTCACAATCGCAAAAGTAGCAGATGAACAAGCCACTAACATATCGTAAGCAAACCCTTTGGTGCCCATGGCTTGCTGGATCTCAATCGCAATGGCCGGATAGGCTCGCTGAGTATAAGCACAGGCAACAATCACTAAGTCGATATCTTCAGCCGTTAAGTTTGCTTGTTGTAATGCTTGTTTCGCGGCTTCAATGCCCATTTCTGCTTGCATAGACAAGGATTCAGAAGGCTTATCAGCAATTAACGGCATCATGATGTTGGTATCGAGAATACCTTCTTTTACCATGACATAACGGCTTTTGATCCCAGAGGCCTTTTCGATAAACTGACTTGAAGAATACGCCAAGGCTAGCACTTTTCCAGCCTCAATATCTGCGGCATGCTGTTGATTAAACTGGTCAACATAACTGTTGTAACTGTTAACTAATTCGTCGTTAGATACACTGTAAGGTGGTGTATATAAACCACTTCCTGAAATCACAACTTTATTCATTTTACTCTACCATTTTTAGTGAATGAGTTAGCGAAAGCTCATCTGCGCCAGACACATCGACATCAATAAATCGATCTGTTTTATTGAAGGTTTGACAAGCACTTATCAATATCATGACTCGTCAATTGGGTGGCACGACATAGAAACATTTTGCTGATTAACGCCATTCTAGTATTTTATAATTTATTCTTGGCATACTAAATTAAATTTCTCTAATGGTCAGACCATTAAAGGAGGCTAATTCGACTCAAAAGGCTATTAAAGCGCCGCAAACAGGATATTTAGAATAAATAGGCTACCATTAATAACTAAAAAGAATAAGGCAGAACAAACTTTCACTTCTAAATCCTGCTGAGCAGATTATGATTAGATAATGCAAACATAGGAGCAAATAATCCATGAGCAAAATTTTCGAAGATAATTCATATACTGTGGGCAACACACCGCTGGTTCGTTTAAATCGCGTCAGCAATGGCAGGGTGTTAGCCAAAGTAGAAGCTCGTAATCCAAGCTTCAGCGTTAAATGCCGTATTGGCGCTAACATGATTTGGGATGCAGAAAAAAAAGGTCTATTAACCAAAGATATTGAGTTAGTTGAACCTACATCGGGTAACACAGGTATTGCACTTGCTTATGTTGCTGCTGCACGTGGTTACAAATTAACCTTAACCATGCCAAATACCATGAGCTTAGAACGTCGTAAACTGCTTAAAGCTTTAGGTGCAAACTTAATCTTGACTGATGGCGCCAAAGGTATGAAAGGTGCCATTAATAAGGCTGAAGAAATTCGCCAATCGGCACCTGAAAAATACTTGGTTCTTGGTCAATTTGATAATCCTGCTAACCCTGAAATCCACGAAAAAACCACAGGTCCAGAAATCTGGAATGATACCGATGGTGAAGTGGATGTATTTGTCGCCGGTGTCGGTACTGGTGGAACATTAACCGGTGTAAGCCGTTATTTAAAAGCACAAGGCAAGACTATTACGTCTGTGGCGGTTGAACCGGTTGACTCACCTGTAATTGCTCAAGCATTAGCTGGACAACCTATCCAACCTGGTCCTCATAAAATCCAAGGTATTGGTGCAGGCTTTATTCCAGGCAACTTAGACCTATCCATTATTGACCGCGTTGAAGCCGTCACTAATGATGAGTCAATTGAGATGGCTCGTCGGTTAATGAAAGAAGAAGGCATCTTAGTCGGTATCTCTTCTGGTGCCGCTGTTGTTGCCGCGAACCGTATCGCTGCATTACCCGAGTTTGCAGACAAAACTATTGTGGTTATATTGCCTTCTGCTGCAGAACGTTATTTATCGACTGTATTATTTGCTGGTGAATTTAACGACAGTGAAAACGTGCAGTAATGTCAGTTGTTTGAATAATCGTTGCTTAACGGATCAATCTAATAACAATGATTATTGATTCTTTACATTATTAGTATTTAGTCGATGCCAGCATATTGCTGGCATTTTTATTTCAGCAATTCACGTTATAAACCGAGTGTGTTGCGAAAAGTGGAATAAATCAAACGATTTATTCCGTTAAGTCAAGAGTCTCCGGGTTATATAAAAAATCACAAAAAACATATAAATATTCACACTGTAAAGAGAAATTCACGGCCAATAAAATTAAAACTTATTGTTTGTAACATAATGCTAATATTCTCCAATTACACATAAATAGATTTTAAATAGGTTAAAACGGTGATTTACTTCAAAAAAAATCATAGATTAAATTTTTTCATCTAAAAATTAAAAATAATTTACAAACAAATTATTAACAATTTCATTTTTACCTACTTAAATACAAATCAAAAAACCTACAATCCTAAAACAAAGTCGCACCAATAATGAGCACGCCATTAACAACTTGGAAGATTACCTTTTAATTTCACACACATGTTGCCGCTTGTTATTCTTATTGTTAATAATGTGACTATTAATTGTAACCACCAACTCGATACTCACTCGGCTAAACCAATATTGTTTTTTTATTTAGGTATGGTTATATCAATAGTGGTGTAACTTTGTTTCATTTTTATATTAAAAATGATCTGAATGATTACCTCATAATAAAAACATTTCTGGGAGTGATAAAATGCAAGTTAATTCACATTTAGCCAAAGCAATTCGCTTTGCGCTAATCAGTGGCGTTGCTGTTTCAGCAGCGACCACATTCAATACCTATGCTGAAGACGTTGCTAATACAGCGTCGCCTGTAGAAAGGATTTCAGTAACCGGTTCACGTATTATTCGCGAAGGCGCTGTTGCACCAACACCGGTAACCGTCATTACCGGCGACGAATTATTATCAACGGGTGTGACCAATATTGGCGAAGCCTTAAACCAGTTACCTGCGCTAGGTAATACTTATTCGCTCGCCAA
This sequence comes from Shewanella sp. T24-MNA-CIBAN-0130, assembly GCF_040310185.1. Lineage (NCBI taxonomy): Bacteria > Pseudomonadati > Pseudomonadota > Gammaproteobacteria > Alteromonadales > Shewanellaceae > Shewanella > Shewanella sp. T24-MNA-CIBAN-0130. The sequence continues at coordinate 101,998 of NZ_JBEOPP010000007.1, forward strand.
TTCTGGCCGCTTTATCGGTACTTCTGGGCTTAACTTGCTCGATTTAAGGAGCATGGGTACCGCCAGAACACTTGTGCTGGTGAACGGTAAGCGTCATGTATCAAGTTCTGCGGGTACTTCATCTGTCGACATCAATACCATCCCAAGTGTATGGATCGATAAAGTTGAAGTGATTACCGGTGGTGCATCAGCCATTTATGGTGCCGATGCGGTAACGGGTGTGGTTAACTTTATTTTAAAGAAAAATGTTAATGGCTTAGACGTATCCGCCACCAAAGGTTGGGCGGATGATAGTGGCCATAACAAAGATCGTTTTTCATTATCTTATGGTACTAATTTTGCCCAAAACGATGGTAATGTTGCCTTTGCCGTTGAATACAGTGCCCAAGAGCAATTGAGAGCGTTTGACCGTGATCAGACGTCGACTGCTTTTACGAGCCTAGCAAATTCAGATCGTATTACCGATAACAATGACCCTAGCGATCCAGACAAGATCTGGACACCTAATGCGGGACACTACACCATTAGTAATGCGGGTAACGTTAATTTAGATGGTTGGAAGAGCTTTAATCCAGATGGTTCTCTAACAAATGTTTATTCAGGTCAAAATGTTGATGGCATTCGTTGTGCTGATTGTGATTTCACTAATTTAAACCAATTTGTTGAATTACAGCCAGAATTTGAACGTTATAACATTAACTTTAAAACTAACTATCAGTTAAATGATAACCATAACGTCTATTTTGAAGCTAAATACGTTAACAGCCAATCCACCGATGAAGGTCAACCTGCATTCTTCTTCGGTAACCCGGTTAACGATGTCCAAATTGATAATGCTTTTATCAATCCGGAACTGGTTGCGTTAATGAAAGCAAACAAAGATAGCGATGGTAATGCTGCCCCATTAGACTCGATTAATGTTCGCCGCTTTATGACTGATTTAGGTGTGCGTATTGAAGATGACACCCGTGAAACTCAACGCTATGTATTCGGCCTTGAAGGCTTAGTCTTTGATGATTGGGATTACGATGTTTATGCCATTTATGGTCAAACCGATCTAGAACGAGTTAATAAAAACAACCTAGTCTATGACAACTACAGCAACGCCCTTGATTCCGTGCTCGAAAACGGTGTTGCGGTATGTCGAGATCAAACGGCTAGAGATGAAGGCTGTGTCCCAGTCAACATCTTTGGTTTTGGCGCGCCAAGTCAAGATGCTATCGATTATATTAATACCACGTCAACAGGTACATCGATTATTAAGCAAACCGTATTAGGTGGGACATTAACAAACTCATACTTATTTGAACTACCAGCGGGTTATGTTGGTTTATCTACTGGTGTTGAATACCGTAAAGAAGAAAGTGAAGTCTTTGAACCTGACAATGCCGAAGGTACTTTCTTTAATGCATTAGGCGAAGATAAAGGTGATTTTGATGTCAACGAAATCTTTGCTGAAGTCACGCTTCCTTTGCTCGCCGATTTACCTATGGTTCGCCAGTTAGACCTAGATCTTGCAGTGCGCTATGCTGATTACAGCACCATTGGTAATGCGACAACGTGGAAAACAGGTTTAAGCTGGGAAGTCGATGATCAACTCAGACTTCGTACCACATACTCAGAAGCCATTCGCGCCCCCAACATCAGTGAGCTTTATGGCTCAGCAAGCCAAAATTTCTTCAACGTGAATGATTCTTGCCGTGCTAAAAACTTAAATGACCTAGCCGATCCAACCCTACGCCAAGCCAATTGTACAGCATTGGGGATCCCAGCTGGTTTTGATGCTGACTACGACGATAAAACCCTTGAAGGGTTAAGTGGTGGTAACCGCGAGCTAAAGGCCGAAGAGTCAAAAAGTTATACTTTAGGGGTTGTTTATCAACCTGATTATATCGATGGGTTATCAATCACCACTGATTATTGGAATATCGAGATCGAAAACGCCATCAGCGCCGTTGGTGCTCAGGATATTATCGATCGATGCGTTGATTCGCCATCAGGTGTGGATAACGAATACTGTAGTTTGATTACTCGTGACGCAACCAGTCACGAAATTACTCAAATTAGACAATTCTCGTTAAATATTGCCTCGCTTGAAGCGGCTGGTATCGACTTTGATATTGGCTATATCTTTGAAGCCTTTAATGGTGATGTTCGCACGAACCTGATTGCGACTCGTCTCCTAAAACGTAAAGATTTCTCATTCCAAGATGAGCCTGATACATTTGAGGAACTTGCAGGCACGGCAGGCTATGCTGAATGGCAAGCAAACTGGAGTCTAGGTTACTCAATTAATAGCTGGGATGTTAACTGGAGAACGCGCTATGTTGAAGGTGTGAGCCTTTATACCGATAAAGAATTAGCATTAAACGCCAATCCTAACAGCAACATGGAATTTAGCGATTACTTTATCAGTGATGTCGCAGTTACCTATAACTTTGACTCGGGTATCAAGTTGAAATTTGGTATCGACAACCTGTTTAACCGTGACTTACCTTACGGCTATACTGGTACAGATACTACCAGCTCAGCTTACGATAACGTCGGCCGTTTCTTCCATACGACCGCGACCTATAAGTTCTAAGCGGTAGGTTGATTGGTTGGTTAAAAACGGCATCTTAAGATGCCGTTTTTTATCTACTCATTATCTCAATAGTATGCGCAAAAAAGAAACCGCAAAGTGGCCAACACACCTGGCATCAGTATTGGCATTGATAACGGCTGAAATAACGACTAACACAATCATCAGTCACACAATTGATATTAGCGATTCAAATTTATCCGCTCAATTTACGATGATAATTATTTATACCCAAGTTTGGATAATACACTGCCATCAAGCAATCCTTTGTCTTACTAAGCTCCTTGTATTGACTTGCCATAGTGCCACTATGAACACGGCTATTAACACGGCTATTAACACGGCTATTAACACGGCTATTAACACATTAATACGCCTTATTAACAAAACAAATGCTACTCTTTTACCTCTTTATCTCATCCCTTAATCCGAGCTGAGGTTACATAATTTAATTAATACCTAATATTGTTAATAATCCTAAGCACAATGAGTTTTTTTTCGACCAATAACACAGTATTCTTGTATCAAGCCCACAAATTATGAAGCAGTACCTATACCTGCAATCAAAAATAGCAGATCATACTCATATTGTTTTATATATTGTTTTTCCACAGATAAGGTATTTCATGCATTATACGCTTAAGCAAATAGCCGTTTTCGATGCCGTCGCAAGTTTAGAGAGTGTCAGCGCTGCGGCCAAAAAACTGTCAATGAGCCAATCAGCGGTTAGCATGTCGTTAAGCCAGCTCGAACACTTATTAGACCGGCCATTATTTATTCGCCAAGGTAATCGACTTATTTTGAGTCATTGGGGCCGATGGTTACGCCCTAAAGCTCAAAAACTACTGCAAGATGCCCATCGAATTGAATCTGGACTTCATGAACAGCACATCATCAGCGGTACAGTAAAATTATGCTCTAGCCAAACGGCCGCGGAGCATTTACTCCCCGCTCTTATTAGTAAAATTGATAATGATTTTCCCGAACTTAGAATCGAAATTGCAGTCGAAAATAGCGATAAAGTGGCTCAAGAGGTCCTCGACTATCAATTTGATTTAGGCGTGATTGAAGGCCGCAATGACGATAGTCGATTACATCAAGAACCTTGGATTGATGATCACCTTGTGGTTATCGCCTCACCGAATCATCCGTTCGCGCAAAACGAACGCACTAGTATTGCCCAATTAGAACAAGCCAAATGGGTGCTAAGAGAGCCAGGGGCTGGCACGCGACGTATTTTTGATGCAGCAATCCACGGCTTAATCGTTAAATTAAATGTCTGGAAAGAATATGAGCATGTCGGGCTATTAAAGGCTTTAGTCAAGAATGGGGTTTATTTAAGCTGCTTGCCCTATTTAGATGTAGAAAAAGACGTGGCCAAAGGAGAATTAGTCATGCTGACCACGCCAGAGTTAAACTTAAACCGCCATTTATCGTTTATTTGGCGTCAAGATACCGGTGAAAACCCACTACGAGATTGTCTCATTGCAGAAGCAAAGCGTGTCTCTCACAGTTAACGACCCATCGATACATCTACGTGTCGATCAATAGACTTCAGCAATCGAGTTACTAACCGCTAGATTGCTTTTTTCCTCAGTTGCCAAATCAAACTTCGACACCGCAAAGTTGTTCATTTTATTGGATGATTTATGCTGATATTGGGGTGTTAGCCTAACGATTCCTCAACCGCTATTAAATCATTTTCACCTGTTATTGCTAAGGACTGAGCCGCAGCGGATTGAGCTGCCGATAGAGCTCTGCATGACTCAAGCCGCACTTATTACCAGCAAATGAACGCGCTGTTAAATCAAGCTTATGTTTGTGTTTACAAACACAGTAAATGCCGCTACTTAATGTGTGACTTGGTACTGGGTAATATTTGTTACCATCCCCATTAGATTATTATTAACCATAGGGCCATAAAACGCCTGTATCCCTTTGACATTCAAATTATCAAACACCACGATATCACTGGCCTTAGCCATAGTTAGATACTTGGTTGGCGATCCCTAAGCGTTGTGGAAGATTTCCCCGTAAAGAGGATGGAGACGGTCTTTAGTTTTGTACTCGCGGTTTGAACCCTTCTTTTTGCGGCTCAACTGGACTTAAATTTGGTTACTTTTTTTGACGACGTCTTTAGCAACTTAGCATTGATAACCAATACAGAATTTTAGCCGACAACAATATTAACGATTAATGCCGTAGCAACAACCGGAGACAGTCGTTATTTTGCCGTCTTACATTCAGCTTCTTGCACCAATGAAACATGCCATTTATCGTGGCTCAATGGCACCGTTATCGTCTTAATGCCATTCTTTAGATTGCGGTGCTGGTTTATCAATACGTTGCCCTCTTAGGGAATACTGATTTACCTATTCTCAATACAATTACAATTACAATGAGAATTAGAATGGCAACATCTGCAGTTAACATAAATTGCGGTTGCAGCCATGGCGCCTTTTGCACTGAAATGTTCTATATTTATAATCATGATCAAGATGGTGACGCCTGCAAATACCTTTTTTTTAGGCGACCTCAGGATACCGCCATCAACAATTAAGTAGAATTGAACCAGACTGATACTATGTATCAATATTATTGATTTGGATTGATATTTTAAAGGCTGTCTTGCTGGAATAGCTGACTATTATGCCAATTTTCCGTTCTAACTTTGCCATCAACTTGTTAACCAGCTCTCACTTCCAGCAAACAAAACAGTAACTTTCTTGAAACCTGAGTGATGCAACCTCATCGCTATGCTAAAATCACTAAGGTAAATTGGTATGACCAAAGCAAGGCCGAAATAAGGACGTCACTGTAATGCCTCGCGACAAAGGTATTGCAGCTGAACAAAGTGATATGAGCCAATTTAGGCTCGCTGGCAAGCTGCTCTCATAGACATCGCCGTCACTTCAAAGGAACACACTCAAACTTCATCATTTGATGGACTAACCTGTTCTTTTCGGAGAATGAGAAATTATGTCAGAAACTGTCAGCAATTCAGAAAAAAAAGCTCAAGAAGCTAGCTATAGCGAGCTTCATCGCCCCGCGAGCGAATTTGAAAGTCGCGATGCCTATTTAGAAAACGAACTCAAAATAATGAAGCCAAGACGCTGGAGACTCAATCTTCCTGGGCGTGATTTTCGCTTTGAATGGGAAGACTTAGTTCCAGCCATTGCAGGAACAATTGGGATTACTGTGATGTATTCCGCAGTAATGGCTGCTTGGGCTGCAGGCCTAAGTGATAAATGGGACCACGTGAGTCTTGGGGCTGAATTTGCTATCCAAATAGTCCGTGTAGAAATGCTAATACCAGCACTACTATTTTGTATCATTAGCTCTGGTTTTATTAATCCAAGAGCCAATCTCGGTGGCAACCATGGGCCGATGATCCCGTTAATTGGTACCATCGCACTCGCCGGTGCTCATCCCTTAGCATTGGCAATCCTCATTGGCATATTTGGCTTATTATTAAGTTATTTCAAAGGTGGCTCTAAACTGGTTAACCTCACCAGTAGCGGCGTGGCTGGCGGCTTATTAGTGTTCCTAGGGTTTATGGGTGCAAAAAGTCAGATAGGCTCGTTATTTACTTGGGCAGGAGGACTTCAAGCCAAGCATGGCCTTGACTACTCACTCGGTTATGTCGCATTTGCCATATTATTAGTTAACGTGATTATCTATGCCGCACTAGCTAAATACGGTAAACGTTGGTTAGCCATTCCTTTGTGTTCTATTGCGGCTGTCGCATTGTCATTTGGTCTCGGCGCGGGTTTAGATCTGCAATTTACCACAGCTCCTGGCATTCCCAATCTCAATCCTGTTTATTGGTGGGGCTCAACTGATCAAGGTTGGCAGTTAGGTTTACCTAATATGGCGCATTTTATTGCATCATTACCGTTCGCCATTCTTGCTGTTGCCATGTGGTCGCCTGATTTCCTTGGTCATCGTATTTTCCAAGAATTAAATTATCCAAAAGGGGCTGAAAAGGTACTGATGGATGTCGATGACACCATGGCTACTTGTTCAGTAAGACAGATCGTTGGCACCGCAGTCGGAGGCGGTAACATTACCTCTTCTTGGGGAACTTACATGATCCCTGCCGCCATTGCCAAACGCCCTATTCCTGCTGGAGCAATCTTACTCGGTATCATGTGTATTGTTGTTGCTATCTTGGGTTACCCAATGGATATAACCGTATGGCGCCCTGTAATGGCGATTGCACTGCTAGTGGGTGTATTCCTACCGTTACTTGAAGCAGGCTTGCAGATGGTTAAAGACACCACGAGTAGCCAAGCTGCAGGTATCTGTATTTTTGCTTCATTTGTGGCCAATCCAGTATTAGCGTGGGCATTGACTATGCTGCTTGATAATAATGGCTTAATTGGTGATAAAGAGCGGCCTAAAACCTTATCATTTGCCGACCGTATCGTCATCCCGAGTCTTGCATTTGTTATTTGTTTAGCGGCCATGTTAGCAGTAGGCATGATCGAAGGGATACCTGGGTTCTTATAATCCCGTCATGCTCAGCAATACCAAAATATAAAGGCGAGATTGACAAGGGTTTCGCCTTTCTATTTGCTGACAATTCTATGTTCAACTCTTAATTCTAGATAGATTTGTTAGACAGCTAACACTTTTAGAATTTAAATATCAATTTTACCGATATGGTCAATCAGCTGTGCTATTATTAACCCATGGATAAATGGTCTTACCAATTATACATTAGCTGAAACAATATCGATTAGCGTCATTACAAAAGTCAGGCAGAACATTTCTGACACCAATGTCGCAGAACATGTTAACGGCTCAATCTAGCGAATGCGCCTAGACGACAGAATGTAAACACTTACGGATAACATCACCTTGTACTATTTGAGATGATGCCCGTAGAAAATCAACCAGAGGGTTAAATAAATGACAGATAAAACCGAACTATTTGCCAACGCGTGGGAAGGTTTCGTAGCTGGCGATTGGAAAACAGAAGTTAACGTACGTGACTTTATTCAACAAAATTACACACCATATGAGGGTGACGAATCATTCTTAGCTGGTGCAACTGCTGCAACATTAACTTTGTGGGACAAAGTAATGGAAGGCATCAAAATTGAGAACCAAACTCATGCTCCTGTCGATTTCGATACAGAGGTGGTCTCGACTATCACGTCTCATGATGCTGGTTATATCAATAAAGATCTAGAAACCATCGTTGGTTTACAAACAGAAAAGCCGCTAAAACGTTCGATGTTGCCTAATGGCGGTATTCGCATGGTTGAAGGTTCATGTAAAGCTTATGGCCGTGAACTCAACAAAGATGTTAATTACGTTTATTCTGAATTACGTAAAACCCATAACCAAGGTGTGTTTGATGTTTATACCAAAGAAATTATGGCTTGTCGTAAATCAGGCGTATTAACCGGTTTACCTGATGCTTATGGTCGTGGTCGTATTATCGGAGATTACCGCCGCATTGCTTTGTACGGTATTGATTACCTAATGCAAGATAAGTTTGCCCAATTCAGTTCACTGCAAGCGCAGTTTGAAGCCGGCGAAGATTTATCAAGTGTGATCCAATTACGTGAAGAAATTGCTGAGCAACATCGTGCTTTAGGCCAAATGAAAGTTATGGCGGCCAAATACGGTTGTGATATTTCTGTACCGGCTCAAAATGCCAAAGAAGCGATCCAATGGACTTACTTTGGTTACCTTGCTGCAGTAAAAAGTCAAAATGGCGCAGCAATGTCACTCGGTCGTACCTCAACTTTCATTGATGCCTACATTGAGCGTGACATTAAAAATGGTGTCCTTAATGAGCAGCAAGCCCAGGAAATGGTTGACCATTTCGTAATGAAATTGCGTATGGTTCGTTTCTTACGTACACCTGAATACGATGAATTATTCTCTGGTGATCCAATTTGGGCCACAGAATCTATCGCAGGTATGGGTCTTGATGGTCGCACACTGGTCACCAAATCTAGTTTCCGCTTCTTACATACCTTGTACAACATGGGCGCAAGCCCTGAGCCAAACATTACCGTGTTATGGTCAACGCAATTACCACAAGGTTTTAAAAGTTACTGCGCCAAAGTGTCTATTGATACCAGTTCAATTCAATATGAAAACGATGATTTAATGCGCCCAGACTTTGAGTCAGACGATTACGCCATCGCCTGTTGTGTTAGCCCAATGATTTTGGGTAAGCATATGCAGTTCTTCGGTGCTCGCGCTAACTTAGCCAAAACCATGTTATATGCTATTAACGGTGGTGTTGACGAAAAACTTAAAACTCAAATCGCGCCAAAATCTGACAAAATCACTGCCGAAGTACTTGATTTTGATGATGTAATGTCACGCTTTGACATCTCAATGGACTGGCTTGCAACACAATATGTGTCTGCACTTAACGCGATTCACTATATGCATGACAAATACTCTTATGAGTCAGCGTTGATGGCATTACATGACCGTGATGTGCGCCGCACAATGGCCTGTGGTATTGCTGGTTTATCGATTGCCGCCGATTCATTGTCAGCGATTAAGTACGCTCAAGTTAAGCCTATCCGCGACGAAGATGGTATTGCTGTTGATTTTGATATTCAAGGTGATTATCCAAAATTTGGTAATAATGATCCTCGTGTTGATGATATAGCTTGCGATTTAGTTGAACGTTTTATGGCGAAAATTCGCACTAAAACAATGTATCGTAATGCGATCCCAACACAATCAATCTTAACCATCACCTCAAACGTGGTTTATGGTAAGAAAACCGGTAACACTCCTGACGGTCGTCGTGCTGGTGCGCCATTTGCTCCAGGCGCAAACCCAATGCATGGCCGTGATGAAAATGGTGCGATTGCTTCATTAACATCGGTTGCTAAACTGCCATTTGCCCACGCACAAGATGGTGTTTCTTATACTTTCTCTATCGTGCCAAATGCATTAGGTAAAGATGATACGGGTCGTCGTACTAACTTAGCGTCACTGATGGATGGCTACTTCTTAAGCAAGCCAAATCGTGAAGGTGGTCAACACTTAAACGTTAACGTGATGAACCGTGAAATGTTAGAAGATGCTATTGTTAATCCGGATAAATATCCACAATTAACCATACGTGTATCGGGTTATGCTGTTCGCTTTAATGCGCTCACCCCAGAGCAGCAGCAAGATGTTATCACTCGTACATTTACAAAAAGTATGTAGTCTCTGCTAAAATTGGCTGTATCGATGGGTGATTTCTTATCGATACAGCCTTTTTTATAGACATTTAAGGAACAACAATGACGTTAGGTCGCATACATTCAGTTGAATCATTCGGAACCGTTGACGGTCCTGGGATCCGCTATATCGCTTTTATGCAGGGGTGCCTTATGCGCTGCCAATATTGCCATAATCGTGATACGTGGGATTTGGACGGCGGCAAAGAAACTTCTGTTGCTGAAATAATGGACCAAGTCATTGCTTATAAACCATTTTTAGAAGCCAGTGGTGGTGGTATTACTGCTAGTGGTGGTGAGGCTATTTTACAAGCTCAATTTGTGAGTGAATTATTTAAAGCCTGTAAAGCTGAAGGGGTACACACCTGTTTAGACACCAACGGTTTTGTGCGTAAATATGAACCTGTGATTGATGAGTTGCTCGACAATACAGACTTAGTATTACTTGATATCAAACAAATGGACGATACCAAGCACATCGAGCTGACAAAAGTCAGTAACCATCGAACACTACAATTTGCCCAATACCTTGCTAAACGAAATATCAAAACCTGGATCCGTTACGTGGTCGTCGCCAGATTTACTGAAGACGTTGAGTCAGCCATTGCATTAGCTGAGTTCATTAAACCAATGAATAACGTTGAAAAAGTTGAGTTATTGCCGTATCACCCTTTAGGGCAGCATAAATGGCAAGCCTTTGGCGAAACATACACCATGGCAGATGTTTCACCGCCGAGTACCGAAACAATGCAGAAAATTCAGCAGGTATTTTTAGATCGAGACATTAACGCGACATTTTAGTCACAATAAAAAAATAGACTTAAATTAGCAGAGACTTATAAAAAAGAGCGATTACAGTTCATCCCAATAACTTTGATCTAAGCGTTCAAAAGCCAATTTCAAAATGGCAGCCATATCTGAATAACAGGCTGTCGAGCCTAATGGTTGGCAATAGATACCCATCTCAGACAATGTTGAACTGAGTTGATTGCTCCAATCGAATAACGATAAAGGCAATGGATGGCGTGCTCGCCACCCTAACCATAATAAGCCTTGTAATGGCAGGCTGATAAAAAACAGTAACATCGTTAATGCTTGCGGTAAATAATCCCAGCCCAATACATAGAGTTGGCTGGCCGCAACCACCAATGCCAATATCGGCATTGCGATAATAGCTAATTGAGTCGCTTTGACGACACGGTACTCTGGGAAATAAAACCCAAGTTGCCTAACCATTGGCCAGGTCTTCATATAACGTTGACCGTCACCAAGTAATTTAACCAAATTCATGTTCAATATACGGCTACCTTTACAGCTTAGGACATGAGTATAACGATAACATAATACAGTGTCATGCCCAAAATGCACTGGCCGATTTGCCACTATAATGATTTAACTTACAGTCGCAAATCACAACAAGAACAGCGAAGTATGGCGTTTATGAATGATCATAAACCTTAATCAAAATGGAATTTTCCTTTTTCATTTAGTTTCATTGACTTAAAAGGCGTTAACATGTCAGACAAATTAGTACTCGTGCTCAACTGCGGTAGCTCATCATTAAAATTTGCCATCATTGATGCTCAATCAGGCGATGATAAAATTTCTGGTCTAGCAGAATGTTTTGGTTTAGAAGATTCACGCATTAAGTGGAAATTTAATGGCAACAAACATGAAGCCAGTTTAGGTGCCTTTACGGCACATCGCGAAGCGGTAGAATTTATCGTTAATAACATCTTGGCAGAACACCCAGAACTTGCGGCTAAAATTAAAGCCGTTGGCCACCGTATCGTCCATGGTGGTGAAAAGTTTACCCGCTCTGTTATTGTTACCCCTGAAGTCATTCAAGGTATTGAAGATTGTGCGTCGTTAGCTCCACTGCATAATCCGGCGCATTTAATTGGTATTCGTGCTGCAATAGCGTCTTTTCCTAACTTGCCACAAGTGACTGTATTTGATACCGCATTTCACCAAACCATGCCCGAAAAAGCTTATATTTATGCCCTACCTTACAAATTGTATCGTGAACATAGTATTCGCCGTTATGGCATGCACGGTACGAGTAATTTATATGTCTGTCGCGAGGCGGCCAAAGTATTAGGCAAAGACACAAAAGACATCAACGTTATTTGTGCACATTTAGGCAATGGCGCATCGGTAACAGCCATTAAAGGCGGCATAAGTGTTGACACGTCTATGGGCTTAACCCCACTAGAAGGGTTAGTCATGGGCACACGTTGTGGTGATTTAGATCCATCGATTATTTTTCATCTCGTTAATCAACTTAATTATACCATTGATGAAGTTAATAACCTGCTGAATAAGCAAAGTGGTTTGCTCGGTATTTCAGAATTGACCAATGATTGTCGTGGTATTGAAGAAGGTTATCATGACAACCATAAAGGGGCCACGTTAGCCCTAGATATTTTCTGTTACCGTTTAGCTAAATATATCGCCTCTTACACTGTGCCACTAGGCCGTTTAGACGCCATTATCTTTACCGGTGGCATTGGCGAGAACTCAAAACTTATTCGCGAAAGAGTTCTTAATTTATTAGAAATATTTAACTTCAAAGTCGACGACGACTTGAATACAGCGGCTCGTTTTGGCCAACAAGGTATCATTACCAAAGAAGGCAGCCCTATTGCCATGGTCATACCGACAAATGAAGAGTGGGTCATTGCTGAAGATGCAATCAAGTTGGTCACAGCGAAATAAGCCCCTATTCGGTCTTATACTCGGTTAATTAACATGAACAATACGCACACAAGAGGTCGTTATGTCTCGTAATATTTTACTTATTCCAATCGGTATTGGAGTAGGATTAACATCACTTAGCTTAGGTATGGTTCGCGCCCTAGAACGTAAAGGCGTTAAAGTACAATTCTTTAAACCTATTGCACAGATCCGCTCGGGTGATACAGGTCCTGAACGTTCAACCACCATTTTAAGTACCTCACCAACGGTCAATCCGTTAGAGCCATTTTCAATGGAACACGCTGAAGCCTTAATCCGCACAGAGCAAGTTGATGTCTTAATGGAACAAATTATTGCCCGCACTGCAGAATGCGCCAGCAATACTGAAATCTTAGTCGTTGAAGGCTTGGTGCCGACACGTAGCCACCCTTTTGCTGATGACATTAACTACGAAATAGCTAAAGCACTAGATGCTGATGTTATTTTCATCGCAACACCAGGGGTTGATACGCCTAATGGGTTAATGAATCGATTAGAAATCACCTATAACTCTTGGGGCGGACAAAAAAACAAGCGCATAATTGGCGCCATCATTAATAAAATTGGTGCGCCAGTTGATAATGAAGGTCGTACTCGTCCTGATTTATCTGAAGTGTTTGTTAATAAGCAAATTAACGCCACTGATAGCGCGGACATGTTCCAACTACCCAGTAAAAGTCCACTGCGCATTTTAGGTAGAGTGCCATACAATTTAGAGTTAATTGCACCGCGCGCATCTGATTTAGCAAAACACTTAAATGCTAAAATCATTAATGCCGGTGAAATGAATACTCGCCGTATGCGCCGGGTTACATTTTGTGCTCGCAGTCTTCCAAACTTGGTTACTCACATCAAAACCAATTCACTTTTAGTGACTTCAGGTGATCGCTCTGACGTCATCGCATCAGCTTGTTTAGCGGCGATGAACGGCGTTAAAATTGGCGCACTATTGCTTACTGGTGGCTACCAGCCTGAGCCAGAAATTATGAAGTTGTGTGAGCAAGCATTTGAAACCGGCTTGCCAGTGTTCTTAATTGAATCAAACACATGGGAAACGTCACTCAATATCCAACGTTTTGACCATGAAGTGCCTGTGGATGATGCGGTTCGCGTTGACAAAGTACAAGAATACGTTGCAGGCCATATCGACCAAACTTGGATTGAAAGCATCACTCAAGACTCTCCTCGAGAACACCGTTTATCACCGCCAGCATTCCGTTATAAGTTAACCGAACTGGCCCGTGCAGCACGTAAAACCATCGTGCTACCCGAAGGTGAAGAACCGAGAACCGTTAAAGCGGCAGCTATTTGTGCAGAACGTGGTATTGCTCGTTGCGTATTATTAGGTAACCGTGAAGAGATCTTGCGTGTCGCATTACAACAAGATGTCATTTTAGGTGAAGGCATCGAGATCATTGAGCCTGTTAGTGTGCGTGACAAATATGTTGAACCTATGCTCGAATTACGTCGCAGCAAAGGATTAACAGAAGTGGTAGCCCGAGAGCAACTAGAAGACAACATGGTGCTTGGAACCATGATGCTGGCACAAGATGAAGTTGATGGTATTGTGTCTGGTGCGGTTCATACTACTGCACAAACTATTCGCCCACCACTGCAATTAATTAAAACAGCACCAGGTTCTAGCTTGGTATCGTCGATTTTCTTTATGCTGATGCCAGATCAAGTACTCGTGTATGGTGATTGTGCCATTAATCCAGATCCAAATCCTGAGCAGTTAGCCGAAATCGCGATTCAGTCAGCGGAATCAGCTAAAGCCTTTGGGATTGAACCTCGTGTCGCGATGATCAGTTACTCAACAGGTACCTCTGGCACCGGGTTGGGTGTTGATAAAGTGCGTGAAGCCACTCGAATTGCCAAAGAAAAACGTCCCGATTTAATCATCGATGGTCCGTTGCAATACGATGCAGCCGTTATGCCTAACGTCGCTCAATCTAAAGCGCCTAACAGCCCAGTTGCGGGTAAAGCGACCGTATTTGTATTCCCAGACTTAAATACGGGTAACACAACATACAAAGCAGTACAGCGTAGTGCTGATTTAATCAGTATCGGTCCGATGCTTCAAGGTATGCGTAAACCGGTTAACGATTTATCACGTGGCGCATTAGTCGATGATATTGTTTACACTATTGCATTAACCGCCATTCAAGCAGCACAAAACAGTGCCAAATAAATTGCGGTATATCGGCTTAACACCGAGGTAATTCGCAATAATTTACCACTAAAAAAGCACTGATAATTATCAGTGCTTTTTTGTGTCTGATTATCTTTAATTCGTTTGTTCGTTTGTTCGTTTGTCATAGTCTACATAAATATGCCCACGAACCTATTCGCTATAGAAACAATAATAAATCCATTTGTTGCACAAACAAAAACGCTACCCAATCGGGTAGCGTTAATGAATAGAGTGATGAAGCAACTAAAGCTAAAGGTTATTTCTTAGCTTTTTTCTTAGCTGATTCACTGACCCATTTACCGTTTATAAATTTAGAAGACCAGCCGGTCGCTTTGCCATCAACTTCAGTAGCAACATGCTGCTCCTTCGTCTTACGGCTAAATTTAACCGAGGCTTTGTTACCTTCATCATCTTCCACTGGTGCGTCAGCAAGATACTGATATTTAGGCCATAACAAATCACGATACTGAACTAACTCTTCCACTAGAGGCGCACGTGTTTCACGGGATTTAGGGAAAGTACTCGCCGCTAAAAATATTCCAGCAGCACCATCACGAAGCACAAAATGGGCATCGGATTTAGTACATTTTAATTCAGGTAGAAAAATTGGGTCTTCTTTTGGTGGCGCCGCTTCGCCGCTTCTCAGCAACTTACGGGTGTTCTTACACTCCGTATTGGTACAACCAAAATACTTACCAAATCGACCGTTTTTAAGTTCCATATTATTGCTGCAGCGATCGCATTCAATGATCGGACCTTCATAACCTTTAATCTTAAATTGTCCGGCTTCCACTTCGTAGCCATCACATGACGGGTTATTACCACAGACATGTAATTTACGGGTCTCGTCAATGAGATAACTGTCCATCGCTGTGCCACACTTCCCACAACGATGTTTAGCTCGTAGCGCTTCAGTTTCAGCATCTTCATTGTCACTAACCGCTTCTTCACCTGGGGTTAAGTTAAGAGTAGTCTTACAACGTTCTTTCGGCGGTAACTCATAACCAGAACAACCTAGGAAGACCCCTGTTGAACCCGTTCTGATCCCCATTGCACGGCCACAGGTTGGACACTTAATGTCGTCTGTCAGTACCATTTCATTGGGGCGCATGCCGCCTTCATCTGGATCTAACTCGGCCAACAATAATTGCTTGGTAAAGTCGCCATAAAACCCATCGAGTACTTTTTTCCAGTCCAGTTTACCTTGAGCAACATCATCTAATGTCTGCTCCATACTGGCGGTAAAATCGTAACTCATTAACTCTTTGAAACTGCCCACTAAGCGTTCGCTAACAATCTCACCCATTTTTTCAGCAAAGAAACGGCGATTATCAACTTTGACATAACCACGATCCTGAATGGTTGAAATAATCGTCGCATACGTCGATGGACGACCAATACCTCGTTTTTCAAGCTCTTTAACTAAAGAGGCTTCGCTATATCGAGGCGCTGGCTTAGTAAAATGCTGTTTTGGCGACAGGGTTTCAAGCACTAACTTGTCACCTTTTTCAACCACTGGCAGCGTTTTGTCTTCTTCGTTTTTCTTACCCATCTGCGGTTGAACCCGAGTCCAACCATCAAAGCGTAAGGTACGGCCACTGGCTTTTAATTCGTAATCACCCGCGGTTACCGTTAAACGTGTCGCATCATATTGTGCCGGTGTCATTTGACAAGACACGAATTGACGCCAAATAAGCTCATACAAACGCTGAGCGTCTCTTTCCATATCGGTTAAAGATGCTGACTGCACAGCCACGTTTGACGGTCTAATAGCCTCATGCGCCTCTTGAGCGCCCTCTTTACTACCATAACGAATAGGTTCTGCAGGTAAATACTTGTCACCAAACTCAGAACCAATCATTTCACGTAAGTTTTCAACCGCTTCTTTACTCAAATTAGTTGAATCGGTACGCATATAGGTAATATGACCCGCTTCATACAAGCGCTGAGCCATCATCATGGTTTTCTTCACACCAAAACTAAGACGAGTACTGGCAGCTTGCTGCAATGTAGAGGTGATATAAGGTGCTGAAGGCTTGCTTGAAGTGGCTTTATCTTCACGGGCAGTAACAACAAACGTTGCATCACCTAGTGCATCAACCGCCACTTGCGCTTGCGCTTTACTAATCGGCTCAAATGCAGCAGATTGATATTTCATCACCTGCATTTTTAAGCTAGCTGCGGTAGGGGTATTTAACTCAGCATGGATATCCCAAAACTCTTCTGGAACAAACGCTTTAATTTCACCTTCTCGCTCGACTACAAGGCGAACAGCAACCGATTGAACACGTCCCGCAGATAAACCACGAGCGACTTTTTTCCATAATAATGGTGACACCATAAAGCCGACAACACGGTCTAAAAAGCGACGCGCTTGCTGGGCATTGACCATATTGGTATCAAGCACAGTCGGTTTACTAAACGCATCTTGAATCGCAGTTTTAGTAATTTCGTTAAACACAACCCGCTGATACCGTGAAGCATCACCACCAATAATTTCCTGTAAATGCCAGGCAATGGCTTCACCCTCACGGTCCAAATCCGTTGCGAGATAGATTTTATCAGCAGTTTCTGCTAACGCTTTTAGGTCTTTCACGACTTTTTCTTTGCCAGGCAATATTTGATATTTGGCTGCCCAGCCTTTATCGGGATTCACACCCATTCGCGCCACAAGCGCTTGTTTGTCTCTGATCAGCTTATATTGAGCTTTTTCTTCAGGAGGTAATTTTCTAACTTCTGCAGCGGTTTTAGTCGCAGTTGTACCGTCAGAAGTAGACGAAGTTGGTAAGTCACGGATATGACCTACACTCGACTTCACGATGAAGTCTTTACCAAGATATTTATTAATTGTCTTGGCTTTAGCCGGCGATTCGACAATAACTAGCGATTTACCCATAGTTTTATTTGCGCCAAAAAGTCTCGAGAAAAAGAAAATTGATTCCATATATAGAGGGTTGAGACAAGATTTTCAAGTTAATCCCTCTTTTACACGGCTAGTAAGTCATTTTTTAATCAAAAATAAAAAATGTAAAAATAATATGCGTTTTTTAAACGTAATTTGTCACTTAATGATACTTACGAGCACCTTCAGTGCATTTTTAGTCATTCATACACATTTGTACAAATTAACCACACCTTGTTAACCCTTATAGCTCCAGTATACTGGCTTCAATTAGCGTTAACTGACATGAACAATCACGTTCCTTTTTTATAAGTAACACAAATATGCGCAACTACAATAATAATTATTCACTAAAATTCTCAAGGATCAC
The DNA here is from genome assembly GCF_040310185.1 of Shewanella sp. T24-MNA-CIBAN-0130. NCBI lineage: Bacteria > Pseudomonadati > Pseudomonadota > Gammaproteobacteria > Alteromonadales > Shewanellaceae > Shewanella > Shewanella sp. T24-MNA-CIBAN-0130. The sequence continues at coordinate 119,992 of NZ_JBEOPP010000007.1, forward strand.
GAATGAAGCATTTTGAAGCGAACTTTGATGGCTTGGTAGGACCAACCCATAACTATGCCGGATTATCGTTTGGTAATGTGGCCTCATTTAGTAATGCGGCCCAAACCTCAAATCCTAAAGCGGCAGCTAAACAAGGTTTGCAAAAAGCCAAGTCATTAGCAGATTTAGGTATGGTGCAAGGCGTATTAGCCCCACAAGAGCGCCCAGACCTTTACACATTGCGTCGAATTGGTTTTTCTGGGTCTGACACTGAGGTTTTACAGAAAGCTGCTCAGCAAGCACCTGCGCTACTTAATGCTTGCTGCAGTGCTTCGAGCATGTGGACCGCTAATGCGGCGACAGTGTCACCCAGTGCTGACACTCGTGATGGAAAAGTACATTTCACACCAGCTAACCTAGTCGATAAATTACACCGTAGCATTGAACCTATCACCACAGGGCACATTCTACAGTCAACATTCAATAATGATCGCTATTTTAAACATCATCAGCATTTACCCGAACACGCAAGTTTTGGTGATGAAGGCGCTGCAAATCATACCCGTTTGTGTTCTGAATACGGTCATAGTGGAGTAGAACTTTTTGTTTACGGCCAGTCAGCCACTCCCCCTAACGCTCCAAAACCTACAAAATATCCTGCTCGACAGACATTAGAGGCTTCTCAGGCAGTAGCACGTTTACACCAACTTGAAGAGGAAAGCTGCGTATTTATGCAGCAAAACCCTGATGTGATTGACCAAGGCGTGTTCCACAATGACGTCATTTCAGTGGGTAACAAAAATGTGCTCTTCTACCACGAACAAGCGTTTTTAAATACCGAAGTAAAGTTCGATGAAATTCGCCGAAAAATGAACTCTGATATGCATTTTGTCAAAGTCACCACAGAGCAAGTATCAATTGATAATGCCGTTCGTAGTTACTTATTTAATACCCAAATCATCACCCTACCTTCAGGTGAAATGGCCATTATTGCACCCACAAATTGCCAAGAAAACCCTGCAGTATTTGCTTATTTAAATGAACTTGTTACCTTAGGCACGCCGATCAAACAAGTGCGCTATTTTGATGTAAAACAAAGCATGCAAAACGGGGGGGGGCCAGCCTGTTTACGTTTACGAGTGGCGATGAACGAACAAGAAGTCGCCGCGGTTAACCAAAACACATTAATGAATGACGGTTTATTTACTCGCTTAAATACATGGGTTGATAGACATTATCGTGATCAACTGACCGTTAGCGATCTAGCCGATCCGCAATTGATTATGGAATCGCGCACCGCATTAGATCAACTCACACAAATCTTGAAGTTAGGCAGTGTTTATCAGTTCCAACGATAAAACACCTACTCATTAAAAACAAAAAAGAGCCATAAATTTGGCTCTTTTTATCGTCATCTATATCGATTGTTAATCAACCTATTACTCGGCGCAGTATGAAAGTAACTGCATAAAGCTGCTAACACTTGCCGTACTGGGTTGAGTCTCTATTCAGCAGACTTTAGCAACCGGTGTACAACCCAGGGTGATTAATGATAATTCCTCGGTTCAAAGTATTGCTGCCAAACAGGCCTCTTTTATGTCGCTGTTAGCTCTTGCCTGAGATAAAAGCGCCGATTATTACCGTCGCGATAAAATGCAAGTCGCCATGATCAACCTACCCCAGCGCCGCGCATTTAAAATGGGAGCCGATAATAATATGCTCGATGGAGTGTGAAGTATGAACAGCAAGAGCGGGAAGACCTACTGCAAGTTGCCTATATACTCGTCTTAAAGGCGATTAGTTGGTATCGAATTGGTATTATTCGTCACGCAATCAACACCAATTTAATCCGCTAACAACACGAGAAAGCATGACAACATCATTATTGTTCAAGGTTTAGACTGACCAGGCACGAGCATTTTACATCGCTATCGCTTTAACCATACCCTGTTACTGATCGCCGCTTAATCACCATGCTACAGAAAGATCGATTTAACGATGACCCGGTTCTATTGATAAACCTTGGCGCAATACCCTCGCGACGATAAGACAATAAGACGATATGACGATAAGTCGGTATTTGAAAAAACATTCTGCTCAACTGCTTAGCACCTATCGATTAAGCATACATAAGGTCATTTAAATAAGCTAAACGTGTCACAGAGTCAAATTCACAGCAAGAATAGCTTGCTCACTAAGCTGCTTAGCGGAATTTACATCCTCTTGCAAAATAGCCTAGCGCAATAGTTTATAATCCACTCCATCACTGTCCTTAATTAATGCGAATGGCAATGACATCATGCTACAATCGGCCATCATTACGGTGGCAACATAACACCAACATTATGCAATAGTATTTTCCTAGCCTGAGATTTTTTATGAAACAACTGTTAGATTTTTTACCACTGGTCATTTTTTTTGCAGTCTACAAGTTGTATGACATCTATGCCGCAACGGCTGTACTGATTGCGGCAAGCGCGATCCAACTCGTCATCACTTACCTATTGTATAAACACATCGAAAAAATGCTTCTAGCTACCTTTGCCATGATCACTGTGTTTGGTTCACTTACGCTATTTTTTCACGATGATGCCTTTATTAAATGGAAAGTAACCATTGTTTATGCTTTGTTTGCTATAGGATTAATTGCCTCTCAAATGATGGGCAAACCTGCGCTAAAGAGCATGTTAGGCAAAGAAATGAAAGTTGACGATAAAATATGGACACAAATAACATGGTATTGGGTCAGTTTTTTTGTAGTATGTGGCATCGCCAATATCTATGTTGCGTTTAGCCTACCGCTAGAAATGTGGGTAAACTTCAAAGTATTTGGCCTAACCGCCCTCACCTTAATTAACACGGTTGTCACGGTATTGTACTTATATAAACATATGCAAGAAGACACCACTCAACCCAATGATGACCAATAACTTATTTTATAACAACGATTAAAGGAAGTAGTGATATGTGGTATATGATTTCATCTCAAGACGTGGAAAATAGTTTAGAAAAGCGTTTATCCGTCCGCACCGAACATTTAGCCCGCTTACAAGCGCTCGCCGATGAAGGCCGTTTATTAACCGCCGGCCCCCATCCTGCCATTGATAATGAAAATCCGGGGGAAGCCGGTTTCACAGGATCATTAGTTGTTGCTGATTTCCCTTCATTGGAAGATGCACAAGCTTGGGCTGATGTGGATCCTTATATTGGTGCTGGCGTGTACAAAAGCGTTATCGTTAAGCCATTTAAGCGAGTGCTTCCTTAATGAAAATAGTGTCTTTTAATATCAATGGTATACGTGCGCGCTTGCATCAATTGCAAGCCCTAATCGACAGTCATTCTCCTGATATTATTGGCTTACAAGAAACCAAAGTTCATGACGAAACGTTTCCTGTCGCTGATGTAGAAGCCATGGGGTATCAGGTGCATTTTCACGGCGGTAAAGCCCATTATGGTGTGGCCATGCTATCAAAAGCCGAACCTATTGAAATCATTAAGGGTTTTGAAACTGATGCTGAAGATGCTCAACGCCGATTGATTATTGGTAAATTTACCCAAGCTAACGGTCGTATATTAACGGTCTTCAATGGATACTTCCCACAAGGTGAAAGTATCCATCACGAAACTAAATATCCAGCTAAGCGTAAGTTTTATCAAGACTTGATGTTACATTTAGAAAAACATCATAACCCAAGTGAAGACATCGCGATTATTGGCGACATTAATATCTCGCCAACCGATTTAGACATCGGCATCGGAGAAGTGAACGCCAAGCGTTGGTTAAAAACCGGTAAATGCAGTTTTCAACCTGAAGAGCGTGAATGGTTAGCGCGTCTGCAGCAATGGGGCTTTATCGACAGCTTCCGTCAATTACACCCAAGTCGCACGGAACGTTACTCGTGGTTCGATTACCGCAGTAAAGGCTTTGTTGATAATCGTGGTCTTCGGATCGACGTCATATTAGTGACCGAATCATTAGTACCACGCTTAATTGAATCTGATGTTGATTATGATTTACGGGCTATCGATAAACCGTCAGATCATGCTCCTATTTGGAGTGATTTTAGCTAAAAGCGGATAGGTAAAAACAAATAGCCTAACAACTAAATCGCTTCGCTACTCGAAACGATAAAAGCTATGAGCGTGTCTCGCTTATAGCTACTTTTTACCAGTACTGCTCCCCTCAGAACCGACTCACCTCAACAGGCTAATGCTAACCCTTGGTAACGAGCCGCCTTCACGGGTCTAACATATTGGTACTATATTTTTCACTTATTCACTTATTCACTTATTCACTTATTCACTTATTCACAATAAGTTTCGACTCGACACTTGCATTCACACTTAACAGAATCAATAATTTAGATAGGATATCCTCTAAAAGGTCAATTTGAATCGATAAGATTGTACTCAAATTGAATAAACCCTAGCCAGCTAAGTGAGTATTGATAAGCAAACGTGAATAATTTGCCTTCTTGGTTATCATCACCACCAAGTCTTGTGTCATTGCCGGTAACCAAAAATCCTCAACAGGTAAATTATACTGTGCTGCGAATAATCTTTACTGAGTAAGATATCGCTCGATTGAAAATCCTTTTCCACCACAGATAGCCATCCGTGGTGTTCATTAAGCGGGTTGCTTAGATAAATTGACGGGGTAAACTGACACCATGAGGCAAATGCCAGTTTGCTTCAACATGACTAATACAAGTCAACTAACTCAAAAACCACCACTCAAAAACTATTACTTAAACACTAATACTAAAAAATCATACTCAAAAACTAATACTTAAAAACAACCACTCAAAAACTGGGTAAGATAACAAATACCTGGGTGCTTTATGTCAGCTAATCAAAAATATCCATGATCTTGGATTTGATAAACAGTCAGTCAAAACTAGATTTTATATTGACTTAAAATCGACGCTAATCCCTTAGACGATTGATTCAAATCGTTAGCTAATGCGCCTGCTTTTTTGGAAGTACTGCGAATAGTGTCCGATTGCTGCCGAATTTGATTGAGCTGTGAGCCAATATCTCCGGCAGACACACTTTGTTGTTCGGCAGATGCCGCTATTTGGCTGCTCATATCAAACACAGCATTGATAGACTGTGCCATATGAGTAATATCATCACCGACGGCTTTAATACTCGTACTACCTTGATCTGCTTCTTCAACAATCACATTAGTAATACTGGTCAGTTTTTTAGAGCCTTGTTGTAAGTCTTCAATCATGTTTTGAATTTCAACGGTCGCTTTTTGGGTCCGTCCTGCGAGGGTACGCACTTCATCCGCGACTACCGCAAAACCGCGACCTTGTTCACCTGCACGCGCCGCTTCAATGGCTGCATTTAATGCCAATAAATTGGTTTGCTTTGAAATACTTTCAATAGTGGTAACGGCAGCATTAATTTGGGTCGCATCGCGGGAGAGTTGATCTACCGATGAAAATGCTTCGGCAATACGCTCAGACAAATAACTAATACGTTTAACCGCATCATTAATCTTGCTTTGGCTTTGATCCATTTGTTTAGCATTTTGCTTGGTATTTAATGACGTATCACTTGCGTGATGTGACACATCTGCAATGGCTGCTGTCATTTGATCCATGGCGTGTGCCACCGAGTCTAAGAAGTGATGCTGCTGATCAATTAACTCATCATTGGTGCTGGCTTGGTGAGTAAACTCATTGGCAGCAACCGCCAATGTTTCAGCATTACTGCGGATCGCCCGCACCATTTCACTCATGTTATCAGCACAGCGATCAATTTCGGTGGCGATTAAGCTAAAGTCATCAGTGCCAAAAAAGTGTAATCTCAACGTTAAATCACCATCGGCTAGACGTTTTATTGCCATGTACATGTCCCATAAGCCTCCGCCTAATGAGGTTGAGATCCAGTAACTCAATTGGAATAAGGGCAATAAACCAACCAGTGCCATTATCAACATAAAACTCGTTTGGCTTAACGGCTCTTGTTCCCACTGTTGAACATTTTGACTCGCGGTTAAAAACTGATTACCAACGCTCGCAGATGCCGTCACTAGATCACCGCGACGAAAAGTATTGTCGCCACCAGATAGCTGTAATTGATTATCTTGTGCAAATTGCTCAAGGGCATCATTGTCTAAGTCTTGGTTATTGGCTACAGAGGCATAACTGGCAACACTTGCTTTAACGCGCTGTAACGATGTTTGCTCTATTAAGTCCTGAGTTTGTTGGTAATTCATTAGTGCGACAACACTGGTGATCAATGCAACCAGTGAGCAAACAACCCAAAATTTTCCATTAAGGCTAAATTTAATCAAAATTGCATCTATTTTTCTAAACTGGATTTGCTTCATATATAAGCTTCCTAAGGCAATTTACCACTATCTCAACAAACGAGAATAAGATTAAAAACGAAAATTACATTACACAAAAGTAAATTAATCAATAATATAGACGAGCCTAGTTAATCCGAGTTGAGGTTGGTCATTCACATTCACTCGCTATTCAACTTAACCTAATATCAACTATTGTTGCCCCAACATAATAATAATGCCCAAGTGCGAACATACTTGGGCATAGGCTAATATATTATCGGCTTAAGATGGGTAAACTTAAATACCATAGCTCAGGTAAATGGCTACACCGATAAATGTTTATTAAGCGGTAAATCGCGATATCTTACTCCCGTGGCAGCAAAAATGGCATTGGTTAAACTCGGTGCCACTGGCGGCACCCCTGGTTCGCCAACACCAGCAGGTTTTGCCGTAGACTCGATTATATAAGTCTCAATATCTGGACATTGCGGTAAACGTAATAACGGATAGTCATGAAAATTAGATTGTTCAACTTTGCCATCTTTAAAGGTTATTTCGCCCATGGTCGCTAAGCTTAATCCAAAAATGATAGCGCCTTCTAGTTGTGATTTCACCCGATCTGGATTTATCACTCTACCGGCATCAATCACCGCTATGGAGTTCAATACTTTAAGCTGTTTATCCACCACTTCAACTAAAGTTGCGACCGCAACATAACTGACAAAACTGCGATGAACAGCCATACCCCAACCTTGATTTTTAGCCGCTTTCGGCGCATCAGCCATTACCGCTTCTAACTTATCCAACACAGTATGATAACGACCCACGTCCACCGGGTGATCAGCTAACTCTTCACCGTAATTTCCATAGGTGAAATTTTGATTTTCAAACGCTTCTAGCCTAGCGTCACCCAATAAATCACGCCACATTTGCACACAGGGTTTATTGGCATTTACCGCTATTTCGTCGACAAAACTACCAATACCAAAAGCATGTTGAATATTGCAGACTGATCGCATCCAACCAATACGTGTGTGCGCCGGTGCTTTAACCGCTTCAAGTTGAATATGTTTAAGGGCTAGCGGCACATCACTAAAGCCTAAATCCAGTTCGCCAGCTGAAGGATATTCAACCCCTTCAGCAAATGTTGAGCTGATTGACGGAAAGCCAGTACGCGCTAACAATGCGGTTGGCATCTTATTGCTGTCGAGTGAGACTTGGTACATTTGCGCACTGATCGCATGGTAATAGCCATTTTGAATTTCGTCTTCACGGCTCCAACATACTTTGACTGGTTTATTGAGCTTTTGCGATAAAATTGCCGCTTCAACACTAAAATCAGGCTTAGATTTACGCCCAAAGCCACCGCCCAATAACGTCACGTTAACAGTAACTTGATCTTCTTTAAGCCCGAGTGCGCCGGCTACATGTTGCTGAGTACTTTGTGGTGTTTGACTCGAGGCCCACAACTCGCAACCATCAGCAGTCACACTCGCCGTTGCCACTGGCGGCTCCATCATTGCATGGGCTAAATACGGTACGGTGTAAACGGCCTTAACCGTTGATGCTTGTGGCCAATCAGTGACTGACTCACCTAATTGGCGCATCACTTTACCCGGCAGGTTAACGCGCTCAACCAAACCTTGCAGGTAGGTGTCTGAATTATGGCTATCATTAATCGATTTAGACCAGGTGATGACTAATGCTTTACGCGCTTCAATCGCACTCCAGCTGTTAGTTGCAATCACAGCAACACCGCCTAAAGCCTGAAATAATGGCGCCCCTTTAGGTACAGGCAAGGTAATAATATCGACTACACCGGCTATCTTACGGGCTTTAGTCTCATCAACGCTAACCACATCACTGCCCAACACTGGCGGACGAGTGATACTGGCATATAACATTCCATCGAGTTTAATGTCATAACCGTATATTGCTTTGCCTGTTAGCATCGCATCCATGTCGACAATGGTGTGCGATTGACCAATATGGGTAAATTCACTTTCAGGCTTGAGCACCACCGAATCTAATTCTGGCATCGGTAATGTCGACGCCGTGATCGCTAACTCGCCGTAATTAAGGCTTTTGTTACTGCCCCTATGATGGACTTTATGCGCCTTAGCGTACACCTCGGTCACCGGAACTTGCCACACTTGAGCCGCGGCTTGTTCGAGCATGGTTCTAGCCGTTGCGCCCATTTGGCGCATACGATGATAGTGCTTACGAATACTGCGGCTACCATCAGTGTTTTGGCTGCCATAGCGTTTATCTGCTAAGCCTTGAACCACGACAACATTGTCCCAATCAGCCTCCAATTCGTCGGCTAAAATTTGCGGTATGCCAGTTCGGATCCCTTGTCCCATCTCAGAGCGATGACAAGTCAAGTACACCTTATTGTCTTCACCAATGGCGACAAACAAGTTCATCAGCGCTTGCTTATCTTGAGCTAAGGCCATTGGACTCCAGCCTAAACCCGTGGCCCCTAATGCGAGTCCGCCACCGACCGCGCCAAATAACTTTAATACGTTACGGCGGCTAATATTTTCAATCGCTTTGAATGTGGTCATGATCACGCCTCCGAAGCCGATTGAATCGCAGCTTTTATCCGTGGATAAGTGCCACAACGACAGATATTGCCCGACATCGCATCAGCAATTTGGGTTTCAGTGGGTTTAGGCGTGGTGGTTAATAATGCTGCGGCAGACATTAATTGTCCCGCCTGACAATAGCCACATTGCGGTACATTATGTTCTAACCAAGCTTGCTTTAGCTTTTCAGCCTCAAGACCTTCAATAGTGGTCACCTGCTTGCCTTGTACTTGCTTTAAGCTGGTTAAACAGCCGCGCATCGGGCTGCCGTCAACATGAATAGTGCATGCACCACATAGCCCAGCTCCACAACCAAATTTTGTCCCAGTCAGGCCAAGGATGTCACGCAATGCCCATAGCACAGGCATATTAGGGTCGGCATCAAGGGTAAAATCCTTTCCATTTACCATCAATTTTTGTGTTGGGGTTGTCATAATCACTCCTTAATTAGGGTCTATTGATCTTTTGTGGTTAACGTTTGTTCGACACAAACAGGCTAGCTCTTTTTGTGAATGTATGATGCGCCCAATGCTTAGAGACAAAGTCTCTAAGCTGGCTAATACCTTGCAACAAAGACCCATGTTTACATAACATGTTTACAAATCGTGTTTACAAAATAAGTGCAGCCGTTTAGCCGGATCTTTCAGGGTACATTGGTTGCTTATTTCTACTTCGTAATCGTTTGTGCAGCTAAAATAACGATCCGCTATTCGCTCTGACTTGGATAACATCGCCACAAACGGCTACAAGATTCATCTTAAAAGATCAGCCGGCACTGTCCAACCAACGTGCTAAGTCAGCCGGTGTATCAATATCAAATTGGGCTTGTTCCATATGAATAATATTCAAGCTATTATTTTTATCATGCTGTTTTAAAATACTTTTTGCACCTTTATCGCCATCAATCGACAACAGAGCATTAATATCCTTAGCTAAAAAGATAGCTGGAACGCCGACACTGTGCCGGTAAAAAGCACTGCTGGTTAAGTTATTGTGCCTATATGCTTGGATCAATTGCAGATAATCATCGCCTTGCAGTGCGACTTGGTCGGCTAACACAATTAACAACGCATCCGCCTGTTGGCTTTGAGCATAGCGCGCGGCGAGTTTCACCGAACTGGACAAACCTAATTGCCAATCATGGTTGATAAGTCGATGATGCTTGGCGGTAATAGCTAACACTTCATCTGTTTGATGCGCACCTAACATCACCACCGCTGGGGCAATGCCCGCTGTTTGGGTGACGTGATCGAGTGTTTGCAGGCAATATGCGAGTAAGCTTTGTTCACCTTGCACTTTGGCGACAATTTTAGCGCCGTTAAAACGACTACTTGCACCCGCGGCTAAGATCACCGTAATAATTTTTGGCATTATCAATGGCGCATTCTCTAGGTTGTTATTACAGCATTACCGTATCAAGACTGGTTAACTTACTTTGATAAAGCACGCCATGGCATTGGGATAAGATACTCAGTCCAACCGAACCAGACAGCTCGCCACCTAGCGCTAACCCTGCTGGCGCCGAAAAATAGCCACTAAAGTCGTCAACCGTTAACTCAGCCATGTTCAACACTTTGTCACGACGATGAGTTGGACCTAATAACGAAATATAAGCCAACGGTATGGTTTGGAGTACCTGTAATGTTTTAGCATCGATTTGTAAATTATGACTCATCACAAAAGCGGCATCTAAACTGGCCAAAAGTGTTTTTGACACTGCTGCCGTCGGTTTTTTAATAATCTGACATCCTGGGAAATCATAAGTACGCGCATAGGCGGTACGTTCATCAAACACACTGACTTTCCAGCCTAGTGTTTGCGCCATTTGTGTAATCGGTTGTGCATCTAAACCGCCACCAAAAATACCAATATGTACTGGCGGTCTAAGCGGAATATGCAACACAGAGCTAGCTTGATCGATCACGGTGCGGGTTTTACTATTGAGAGTGATCGACGCAGGTCGCTCAGCATCTTGCTCAACAAAGTGACCTGCCAATTGGTGGGCCGGCGTACCATCCGCCACGATATCAAGTTGATATTCACCTGCATCACCACGCATTAAAGCGTCATGAACACGAACTAAACCAAGATAATTGTTCGATTTATTTAACGACACCATCATAATATTAACGATACCACCACAACCCAGCTGATAACTGGTATCAGACTCATCGGTTGCGTCATAGGTTAACTGAATAACTTGCTGGGTTTGAATTGCACGCTGGGCGTGACGACGTAGATCCGCTTCAAGGCATCCACCACTTAACATCCCCAAGCTTTTACCCATTGGATGAAATAGCATTATGGCGCCAGGTTTACGGTAAGAAGAGCCTTGCACTTGAGTAAGAACGGCGACTACCCAGTCTTCTTGATAAGAAGGTAACCAGGTATCGAGTAAATCAACGAGGTGTTGAACCATTTGAACTGTCCATCATAGGTAAACGCAGTCTATTAAGCTAACAGACTCGCTATACAATGCAAAGAATCAATGGTTTCAACTTATTAATAAATAACCTCAATGATCTGATTACATAACAAATTATTAATCAAATAACTGATCGGCAACAAAAGGGTTATGTTGTCGTTCATCGGCAAACGTCGACATGGGTCCATGGCCAGGAATAAAACTCACATTATCCCCTAATGGCCACAATTTGGTGGTAATAGAGTGAAGTAAGTCCTGATGGTTAGATTGCGGAAAATCAGTACGACCAATAGAGCCTCGAAAAAGCACATCCCCCACCCATGCTAAGTTAGCGGTCTTGTTATAAAAAATGATGTGTCCAGGGGTATGCCCGGGGCAATGCAATACTTGTAAATGCTGCTCACCGACACTCACGTCATCATTTTCATTAAGATATTGGGTGGGTTTAAAGGCTTCAACACGCGGAAAACCAAAGTTCTGACTTTGTTTCACTAAATTTTCTAACCAAAATTTATCGTCAATGTGCGGACCTACGATCGGGATCGCTAATCTTTCTGCTAATGCCGCTGCGCCGCCAACATGATCAATATGACCATGGGTTAATAATATTTTTTCAACACTCAAGCCTAACTTGTCCACTTCAGCTAAAATTCGTTCAATGTTGCCACCCGGATCGACCACGGCAGCTTTCAAGGTTTTTTCGCACCATATGACACTACAATTTTGCTGAAAAGGCGTTACAGGGATGATTTGATATTTCATCGACAACCTCGTCCTTAATAATTATTAAGATAATTATCGGTTAATTTTATCTAGGCAGATTGGGTCTAGATAGCTATTAAACTTAATCTCCATCAAGTTACTGATTGTTAATATACAAGATGACTCATAAAATATGTGTGATTCGCATCGACATAAGCGTCTTTAATACCATACTAATTAGCTCACATTTACGGTGCGATTGTCGTCAATGACAAATCAAGATTGGATAGTATTAGTATCGCCATTAATCACCACTGAATAGGCATTTTATGCACATCGACCTTACTTTATCAGACATTATTGCCCGTAAGCACTTTTTCTCGGTGCCGTTAGACTACCAACAAAGTCCCAGTAAACAGATTACTGTTTTTGCCCGTGAAATTGTCAGTGTTGAAAATCAACATAAACAGCTGCCTTATTTGGTGTTTTTTCAAGGTGGACCGGGGTTTGGCGCCGTAAGACCGATTAGCAACAACGGCTGGATAAAACGAGCCTTAACTGAATATAGAGTGCTATTACTTGACCAGCGAGGCACAGGATTATCAAGCCCAGTCAATGCCACCAGCTTAAGTTATATGAGTGCCACAGACCAAGCTGACTATCTAAGCCATTTTCGCGCCGATAACATCATCCGCGATGCAGAATATATTCGAGCCAAACTATCACCAGACGAACCTTGGAGTATTTTAGGCCAAAGCTTTGGTGGTTTTTGTGTCCTGCATTATGTGTCTGCCGCGCCAGAAGGCCTAAAAGAGGCTTACATTACTGGCGGTATTCCTTCGCTAACCCGCCCTGCTGATGACGTTTACAAAGCGACATATCAGCGTGTTATTACCAAAAATAATGACTTTTTTAATCGTTTTAGTGACGCTCGAATGCTGGTCGATAACTTAGCAAAGCACCTATATGAAAACAAAGTGTACTTAGCTACAGGTGAGCAGTTGACGGTAGAAATGCTTCAGCTACTAGGCGTTAATATAGGCATGGAACAAGGGCCCGAAGCCGTTTACTACTTGCTTGAACAAGCTTTAATTGACACGCCTCACGGTATTGATCTCAACCCGCTATTTTTACATCAATTTAGCCAATTCCTTAGTTACAATACCAATCCTATTTTTGCCTTAATGCACGAATCTATTTATTGTCAAAATAATGCTTCATCGTGGGCAGCTCATAGAGTACGGGCCCAGTTTAATCAATTCAATTACCGTCCAGATAAACCCTTGCTGTTTACTGGTGAAATGATCTACCCCTGGATGTTTGCCCAACTCGAAGCATTGATACCATTACAAGCTGCTGCAGACTTAATCGCCGCAAAAAAAGACTGGCCAGCATTATATGATCTTGAAAAATTGGCCAATAATAAAGTCCCGGTTGCGGCCGCTATTTACAGCAACGACATGTATGTTGAAATGCAATACAGCTTAGAAACAGCCAAACAAGTCAATAACCTCAAATATTGGCTTACTTCAGAATACGAACACAACGGCATCCGCATGGATGGCGAACGCATTTTAGATAAGCTAATGAGTCTTAATCGTGGTCATTGCTTACGCTAAAAGTGCTGGCGTTAAACGTGGCTTTTCTAAAAAAATTGAAAAAAAAAGCTTAAACATTAGATGTTTAAGCCGTTTTATATTATTTTATACAAATGAATACTTGCAGCAAAACAATCAATTACAATACTTGTAATACTTGCTCTGCTGCTAAACGAGACTTAGGCAACTTGGCATTATAGTCTTCATCTGAATGGTGATAACCAAACGCTAATGCTACATCACATACATAACCGTCAAGTTCTTTGGCAAATATTTGGCCAATCATCTCACTGTCAACGCCTTCCATCGGAGTAGAGTCGATGCCAAGACGTGCTAAAGAATGCATAGTGTTACCTAAGGCTAAATAGGTTTGTGACTTAGTCCAAGCCGCATTGTTACCCGCTTCATCAGTATTTAAGTCAACAAATGCATATCCACCAAACGCAGCTTCACGATCTTCAGCCTTAGTACGACCATCTACAATGCCTTGGTCAACCACTTTGGCATAGTCTTCACGAGTATACTTAGGGTTGTAAGCAAACAATACAATATGAGATGCCGCGTTAATGTGTGGTTGATTGAACTGAAATTTATTGGCAAAGGTGTCATGCATACGTTGCTTAGCTTGATCGCTTTCAATCACGATAAATTTCCATGGTTGAGAGTTTATCGATGAAGGCGACAGTCTCATTGCCTCATAAATCACCGCTAAATCTTCTTTTGGTACGCGCTTAGTCGCATCATAGCGTTTGGCTGTATAACGTTTTTCTAAATCAGTAATAATAGCGTTGGTCATGTCAGACTCCATATGGATTTGAAACAATCATTAAAAAGGTTGGCGATTAACAACACATAAAATGGTTATTAATTAACCTGCCAAGTTAATCACAATAAAATAGTGTGATTAACAAAATAAATTTAACTTGAAAATAAATAACAAATACAATTAATTAACAATAATATTTGCGTAGAAATATTAATATCTTGTTATTGTGCTAATAAATAATTTTTCAAGGTTATGAGTTAAATAAAATCATTATCGCCATTTAATTGAGCAGCCCATACTGGCCGTTTGTTGCTTAGGCCCTTTACCAATAGCGGCAATCAGTTGCATAGCATTAAGTAGTTCGGGCTCTCGATTAGGATCATTGTGCAAACGCGCATCGTCTAAGCGGCCACGATATTGCAATTCACCAAGGTGATTAAACCCAAAAAAGTCAGGGGTGCACACTGCGCCATACTGCTTACCGACTTGTTGATCTTCATCAACTAAATACGGAAATTTAAATCCATACTGCTCAGCAAAGCGCAACATGTTCTGCGGCGAATCTGCTTCAACATGCTGATAATCATTAGACATTACCGCTAATACATTAATACCTTCGGCCATAAGCTGCTCTGTGTCCTCGGCTAAACGAGTTGCAATGGCTTTAACATAGGGACAATGATTACAAATAAACATAATCAACAAGCCCTTTTTACCTAAGTTTTCACTCATGGAAAAAACGTCACCGTTAGCATTTTTAAGCTTAAAATCAGGTGCTTGCCAGCCAAAATCACAAATGGGTGTATCGAGTAACATCGTTAACCTCATCTCGGAATAATAAACGGTTATCAAATAGTAATATTGATTAGCAATGTTGTTGAACCGCGTTAATATCGCCATCATATACGATACTTTAGCTGCCATATACAGCATAATAATTGAAACATTATCAATTATTATTTGACAATTAAACGAGAAAATAAAAACAGCCAACAATTGTCAGCTGATTAACGTTAACCTCTTAGCCATAAAGCATTAAGCTTCAGTCACCACTGTACGATAACCACCTTGGTGTTTATCGACGATAAACTCAATAAAGTGCTTAATACTATCGAGGCTATCCTCTTGATAATGTGACACATACAACAATTGACTTAAATGCTCTTTCGCAATGAGTTCAAGGGCGTTTTTAATCAATCTACGCCCCAGATAATCTAAGCCTTGATAAGGCTCGTCGAGGATCAATAAGGTGGGTTGTTTCACAATGGCGCGGGCAATGAGTAATAACCGTTGCTGGCCATACTCTAATTGTCGAAAAGCGGATTTACTCAAATGGCTCATGTGTAAAATCGCCAACCATTCTGTTGCGATGGCCACTTGTTGTTTCGACGGTTGTTGATACAAACCAATGGAGTCATAAAAGCCCGATACAATCACATCAAGTGCACTGCAATTAACCCGATACTGTAAATGTAAGGCAGATGACACCATACCGATGTGTTTTTTTATCTCCCAGATGCTCTCGCCGGAACCTCTTTTTTTACCAAAAATATCAATGTCGTTGCTGTAGCATTGAGGATGGTCGCCGAAAATAAGCCCCAGCAGAGTACTTTTACCGCAGCCATTAGGGCCTTTTACTTGCCAATGCACGCCATTATCGATACGCCAGTTAACACCCGAAAAAATCACTTTGTCGCTGTAAGCAACTCGTCCATTGTTTAACTGAAAAACCGGGTTCGCAAATAATGGCTTATGTCTGTGGCGACGAATAAGCGCCAACATATCATCGCTTTGTTGGCCCGCTTGCGCGGTTAATTGGGCGATAACAGGATGATTATCCCACTCTGACTGAGTCATTACGCTGTCTAATGTGCCATGACTAAACAGGGCAACATGCTCAATCCATTTAGGCATATCTTCTTCACGCGACACAATCACCAGCATTTGTATCGTTTGTGATAATTGCTGTAAATATTCAGTAAGAGTCTGTCTGTGCGCAACATCAAGCCCTGCATAAGGTTCGTCGAGCACTAAAAATGGCACTTGGGTTGCGACAGCACGGGCAAGCATAACTCTACGACCTTCACCCGTAGACAATTGAGTAAAAGGACTTAAGCTTAAATGAGTCAAATCTAATTGCTGCAGCAATTGATGGGTTAAACCATTGTCATGGCATTGACTAAAAATAACCCCAAATACGGTCGTTTTAGGATCGGTATATCCCAGTGACTCACTGTCATCTTGCTCTAAAATATCTTCAAGCAATGATTGCTGTTCAAGCAATGACACTAATGCCACACAAGATGGCGCGACACCGGTAATATCGCCACTATATGTTAAGATCGGCGCATCAATTTGCCGAGTTAATAACTGGCCAAGCAACGCGCCGACATCACCTTCGGTGCTAAATACACCCCAAGATTGTTGTGGTTCAATCACCCATTGATCAATGTCGACAGTGACACTCGATGAACGGCACTGCAACTGCGTAAATCTGATTTCCATCTTGCCACTTATCCTAATCTTTAAAGCGATTCATCACTTGAGTGTCTCATAAGATGCTAAAAAAAATCGACAAAAAAGCAGAACATTCTATGTTCTGCTTTAGGATGCCACTCAATTGAATGGCCAACTCGAATACAACTAGCCGATAACGGTCATTTTATTCAAAATAAATTCATCGACAGCATCCTGGATTGCAGCCACAAAATCGGCTAAATGCTGATTTTCCATATGCACACGCCATAATTCACGGGTCTGCCAAGTCTCATAAAACATAAAGTGGGCTGAGTTTTCATTGTCTCGGTGTAAGTCATAATTAATACACCCTTCTTCAGCGCGTGTGACTTCAATCAGCTTCAGTAATTCAGTTTTTACTAACTCAATTTTGTCCGCTTTTGCTTTAATGTTGGCTACAATCGTTAAATGTGACATGTTTATTCCTGTTCGATAATATAAGTACT
The DNA here is from genome assembly GCF_040310185.1 of Shewanella sp. T24-MNA-CIBAN-0130. Classification (NCBI taxonomy): domain Bacteria; kingdom Pseudomonadati; phylum Pseudomonadota; class Gammaproteobacteria; order Alteromonadales; family Shewanellaceae; genus Shewanella; species Shewanella sp. T24-MNA-CIBAN-0130. The sequence continues at coordinate 137,317 of NZ_JBEOPP010000007.1, forward strand.
TAACATTATTAAATAATACAATTAAAGGTATTAATTAAAACCCTTCTAAAACAATTTTACCAATGGCACGGCCTGCTTCTAACGCCTCATGTGCAGCACGAAGATTTGCAGCATTTATTGCGCCCATGTGCTGGCCTAACGTAGTTTGAATATAACCTTGGTCGACAAGATCGGCTACTCGGTTAAGTAAACGTCCCTGCTCATCCATATCTACTGCGTTAAACATCGAGCGAGCAAACATAAACTCCCAATGTAATGACAAACTCTTGAGTTTTAACTTAGTGATATCTAACCCTTCTGGATCATCAATCATGGCAATTTTACCAAAGGGTGCTAGCAACTGAGTGTAAGCCTCAAAATAGGCATCTGTGCTGTTTAAACTGGCCACATGGGTGACAGACCCTATGTTTAATCCATCAATTTGAGCGGGTAACGGTTTGGTGTGATCAACCACATGATCAGCGCCTAACTTTTTCACCCATTCGCTTGAACTTTCACGCGATGCTGTGGCGATAATGGTTGCACCTGTCAAGGTTTTTGCTAACTGAATAAAGATAGAACCCACACCACCCGCAGCGCCTACGACCAAAATGACTTCGTTTGATTTTTCAGTTGAATGGGGTGCTTGTTGCTTAATACATAAATGTTCAAACAGTAATTCCCAAGCCGTGATCGCCGTTAACGGTAATGCTGCGGCTTCGGCATCGGATAAACTTTTAGGTTTAATGCCCACTAAACGCTCATCCACTAATTGGTATTCAGCATTGCTACCCTGACGCGTAATATCGCCAGCATAATAAACCTGATCGCCAGGATTAAATGGGCTCACACTTTCACCTGTCGCAATCACTTCACCAACGGCGTCCCAACCGATCACTTTTACTTCACCCGCAACAGGCGCCATGTTCAAGCGGACTTTATAGTCTGCTGGGTTAACGGCGATGGCTTTTACTTTGATTAATAAATCACGGCCTGTTGCGATAGGTTGAGGTAACTCGACATCAATTAACGACTCAGGGTGAGTAACGGCTAATGATTGTGTGTATCCGATGGCTTTCATAATCTGCTTCCTATAGTAAACGGTATCAATGGGATTACTTTTCAATGAAGCTATATTAGCCCTTGTTTTACTCCGCATAAACAGCATAATAATTGAAACATTATCAAATATTATTAGACAATATGTTATTAGAAGATCTGCAGGTTATTTTGAAAGTGGCTGAGTTTCGCAGCATTACCGCCGCAGCAACCAATCTTGATATGCGCACAGCAACCGCCAGCGCCGCAGTTAAACGAGTCGAAAGTTCGCTAGGTGTTGAGTTGTTCATTCGCACTACAAGGCAGCTAAGGTTATCCAATGCTGGGGAAAAATACATTCCTCAATGTGAGCAAGCACTATTAATGCTCGAACAAGCCAAACAAAATTTGAAAGGCGAATTAGACATCATCGACGGGGATTTACGAATTGCATTGTCATCGGATTTGGGCCGCAATCTGGTTATGCCATGGATAGATGAGTTTATGGCCACTCACTCAAAAGTCAGTTTACGCGCCAATATTAATGACAGTAACTTGGACTTTTACCGCGACTCCGTCGATTTAGCCTTGCGCTATGGTTCGCCAAATGACGCTAATCTTTACGGGTTTAAAATCTGTAATGTCCCCAGATTATTGTGTGCATCTAAAGCTTACCTAGCAAAACATGGCATGCCAAAACACCCACAAGACCTCGCCTCCCACAATGGACTGTTATATCAACTCAATAATATTACTTACGATGTGTGGGAGTTTTATCGCGGTGATGAACAGTATAAAATCAAAATGAAAGGCAACCGAGTGTCTAACGATGGTGAACTGGTTCATCGATGGTGCGTATCGGGTAAAGGCATTGGGCTTAAATCTTGCCTTGATATATCAAGCGATTTACTCGCCGAAAACGTGGTACATATTTTACCCGAATACCAAACCAAAGCGACCGAACTCTGGCTGATATTCCCCAGTAGACAGTCTATTACTCCCGCAGCCCGATTACTGCGTGACACCTTAAAACAAAAGACCCGCAATATTTTACTGCAACTGATTGAGAAAGGCATAGTAGATAAAAGCGTGTTGAATTGATAAGCCTATCGGGGATAACAAGCGGTAACAGCAGGAAGTGCGATGAAATGCGGTGGTAAGAGATAACGAGCGATATCGAGCGATTCAGGATATTGGCCGATTCCGTCTTTTCTCAGTTATATCTCAATAAAATAAGACACATTCTTTGTCATCATCTAACAGCGATATATATTTAATACCTTAAACTCACTTTTGGACAAAAGTGTATTTAAGGTATTGATTAACTCAGCTTACTTGGTATTAGTTTAGCTTGATTTATAACGTAGCTTTATTTGAACTTATTGCCTGCAGCATGCTGATGTGCAGATGATTAAGCGAGACGCCGGCTCTTGATTTTAAATCAGCATCCCTGTGGGCTTATCCAAAACATCCCTGTTTTGGATACTCGCTGACTCATCTACACCTTTAATTTAACTCTCTTCGATTTAGCCGCATTGTAATGATCAAGTTTTTTCTGTAGCGATTTTCATCGCTTGCTACCCTCTTAGCTTATGACGTTGTTTGTATAGCCTCTAGCCGCGAAGTGACCTAGCGCCTAGACTTTTGACTTAACAAAAAAGCGCAGCGTTCGCTTGTCACCGTTCGTTATCGCTTTTCACCACTTGTTACCCTCTTAGCTTTTCGCTTTGGCTTTCTTTTTATAAGGCTTTTTAAAACTGCGTTTCGGTGTGGTACTGGCGACACCTTGTAATGCTGATGGTAACTGGCTCGATGCTTGGGTTATTAAACCATCTAACTGGCTGAGTAATGGCTGCATAAACGCATCGTACTTCAGTCTTTTTTGGCTGATGGCATCAAGGTTATTTTCCCATAACGCGGTCATGTCAGGTGTAGTTGCTGATTCTGGTAAGCTGCGGATCAAGCCAGTGCCAACCGGAGTGGCCAATATCGATTTACCTTGCCGAATAAGGTATCCACGCTTAAATAATAATTCAATAATCCCAGCACGAGTCGCTTCGGTGCCTAGGCCGTCGGTTTCTTTGAGGATTTTCTTAATTTCACTATCAGTAACATAACGACTAATTCCGGTCATGGCACCTAATAATGTGGCGTCGGTAAAATGCTTCGGCGCTTGAGTCGTTTTCTCCAATAATTCACCACGCTGACAATGCAACACCTGCCCGTTAACCAATGGCGGTAACGACTGAACGGCATCGTCGTTATCGTCTTCACTGTGAGTTGAACCAGTATTCGCTTGACTGTTATTAGCTTGATTTGCTGTGGCTGCCCGTTTAAAGAGCTGTTTCCAGCCTAAGCTTTTGTCTTGACGCGCTTTAGTGGTAAACAAGCCACCAGCAATCGTCACTTCAACTGCGGTTTCTGCATAAATATAAGCGGGATAAAACTGGGCTAAATATTGCCGCGCAACATGTTGGTACAACTTTGCTTCATTACCTGATAATGCAGCTAAGTTAGCCACTTTCTCGGTAGGCACAATGGCATGGTGAGCATCCACTTTACTGTCATCCCACGCTTTAGATTTAAGCTTGGCATTAGGTGAGTCGCAACCATCAACCAAGGCAGAAACGCCTTTGAGCACAGCATTCAATACTTTCGGTGCCAAAGTATGCTGCTCTTTAGGTAAATAGCGACTGTCTGAGCGCGGATAAGTAATCAATTTATGTTTTTCATACAAACTTTGGCAGGTATCAAGCACCTCTTTCGCCGATAGCCCAAAGCGTTTTGCGGCATCGATTTGCAGTGCTGATAAACTATAAGGTAATGGCGGGTTTTGGCGCTTATCTTTGGCTTCAAGTTTTGTCACTTCAGCGGGTTTACCATTAATGCGGGCAACCACATTTTCGGCTAAGCCTTTAGCTAATACCCGTCCATCTTCGTCCATATAGGGCTGGCAAGCCTCACTAGGCTTCCATTTAGCACTAAAACCTTGTTGCTGATCGGTCAGCAAATGCGCTAACACTTCATAAAAAGGTTTTGAGGTAAATGCAGCAATTTCTTCATCGCGGCGTACGACTAACCCAAGCAAAGGGGTTTGAACTCGGCCAACTGATAATACGCCCTGATAACCGACCTTACGCCCTTGAATGGTATATGCGCGGGTCATGTTCATGCCATACAGCCAATCAGCACGGCTGCGGGCTAATGCAGAAGTCGATAAAGGAATAAACTCACGATTGCTGCGTAACTGCCCTAGCGCACGTTTGACCGCTTGGGGGTTTAAGTCGCTGATTAACAGCCGCTGTACCTGGTTAAGCTTGTCACCCTTTACGCCCAAATAAGAAATCACTTCATCGACCAGCAACTGCCCTTCTCTATCTGGATCGCCAGCATTAATTATCGATGATGCTTGCTTTACCAGTTTACGCAACACCGTAAGTTGACTGCGCGTTTTGGGTTTGGGCTGCAACTTCCACGTTTGCGGGACAATTGGCAAATGCTCGAGTTTCCACGACTTAAATGCATCATCGTACGCATCAGGCTCGGCTTGCTCTAATAAATGGCCAATACACCATGACACGCAATCACCATTGGCGGCAATGATATAGCCATCACCTTTTTTATGTGGCTTTGGCAACACATCGGCAATCGCACGACCTAGACTGGGTTTTTCAGCAATATATAAAATCATAATCCACTGTTGGGGCGTTAGCGTTCAATATGACAAACCGAACTGCGCCACTTAACTGTATAAATTTACAGTATAGATTAGCGTTAAATACGCCAAGCTGCAAATATGAAATAATTAACCCCTTATCGGCGTAAATCATTACAATAAAAGCATAACAGCGAAAAGCCTAGAAGCTAGAGCGGACTACGTCCTGCTAGATCGCTTCGCTGCTATAAAAGCATAACAGCGAAGAACCTAAACCCTAGAACGGACTGCGTCCTGCTAGTTCGCTTCGCGGCTATAAAAGCATAACAGCGAAGAACCTAGACCCTAGAACGGACTCCGTCCTGCTAGATCGCTTCGCTGCTATAACAGCATAACAGCGAAGAACCTAGACCCTAGAACGGACTGCGTCCTGCTAGATCGCTTCGCTGCTATAACAGCATAAAAGCGAAGAACCTAGACCCTAGAACGGACTGCGTCCTGCTAGTTCGCTTCGCGGCTATCAAAGCATAATAGCGAAGAACCTAGACCCAAGAGCGGACTGCGTCCTGCTAGATCGCTTCGCTGCTATAAAAGCATAACAGCAAAAAGCCTAGACCCTAGAACGGACTGCGTCCTGCTAGTTCGCTTGATATCGATCTTTATCGCTCGTCATCGCTTGTTATCGCTCTTATAGCCTCTAGCAGCGAAGCGTCCTAGTATCTAGGCATCTAGGCGCAGCGTTCGCTTGTTATCACTCTTATAGCCTCTAGCCGCGAAGCGTCCTAGCCTCTAGGCCTTAAAGCAAAAAAAACCAGCATAAATTATGCTGGTTTTTATCACTAACAAACAGTGGTTAACTTATGGATGACACTCATTGTGCATTTCTAAATTAGTGCCTATGTCCTTTGAGCGATTAGCTTTGGCATCATCGTTACGTAATTGGGTTAAATGATCCAAGTAAGCTTGGTCAACGTCATTGGTAATATAATGACCGTCGAACACTGATGTTTCAAAACGCTTAATCTCTGGATTTTCCATTCTTACTGCTTCAATTAAGTCGCTCAAGTCTTGGAAAATAATGCCATCGGCACCAATGATTTTGGCAATTTCGTCAGCATCACGACCATGAGCAATCAACTCATTAGAGGTCGGCATATCAATTCCGTACACGTTAGGAAAACGGATTTCAGGGGCTGCTGAAGCAAAATACACTTTCTTTGCCCCGGCTTCACGCGCCATTTCAATGATCTGCTCAGACGTGGTGCCACGAACGATTGAATCATCAACCAGTAATACGTTTTTACCTTTGAACTCAGTATTAATTGCGTTCAATTTACGACGTACTGATTTTTTACGTTCTTGCTGACCTGGCATGATAAACGTACGACCAATATAACGGTTTTTAACAAAACCTTGACGGTACGGTAAATCCATACAACGAGCAATTTCTAATGCGATATCGCACGACGTCTCTGGAATAGGGATAACGACATCAATGTCATGATCTTCCCATTCTTTCTTAATTTTTTCGCCTAACTTAGCGCCCATGTTTACACGACTGGCATACACAGAGATTTTGTCGATGCTCGAATCTGGACGAGCAAAATAGACGAATTCAAAAATACACGGAGCATAGCTTGGGTCTGCAGCACATTGACGGGTAAATAACTGGCCATCGAGTGAAATATAAACAGCCTCACCAGGTGCTACGTCACGCATCACTTCAAAACCAACAGCGTCTAAAGCAACACTTTCTGAAGCGACCATATACTCAGTACCAGTTGCGGTTTCATGCTTACCAAGTACCAAAGGACGAATACCAAATGGATCGCGGAACGCTACCAGTCCTTGGCCGATGATCATTGCCACTACCGCATAAGCACCACGGGTTTGCGCATGCACTTTGGCAACCGCATCAAACACTTCATCTGCACTTAAGGTTAAACTGCGCGTCTCTTGTAACTCATCGGCTAACAGGTTTAACAAGATTTCGGAGTCAGAGGTGGTGTTAACATGACGACGTTTTCTGACGAGGCTTTCCGCCAGATCAAGCGTATTGGTCAAGTTACCGTTATGCGCTAACGAAATACCAAATGGCGAGTTAACATAAAACGGTTGCGCCTCTGATGCACTCGAGCTGCCCGCGGTTGGATAACGAACATGTCCAATACCGGCATTACCTTGTAAACGCTGCATATGTTTAGGTTCAAACACATCTTTGACTAAGCCGTTTGCTTTACGTAAACGAAACGCATTCATGTCAACAGTCACAATACCTGCTGCGTCTTGACCACGATGTTGAAGCACAGTCAGCGCATCATAAATGGTCTGATTAACTGTTGATTTTCCTACTATTCCGACGATACCACACATGGGTAAGGTTCCTCACTGTAAAGTGTTTTATGATTATATTTTGGGTACAAAGCTTGAGGTATTTTCGACATAGTCAAAAAACCACTGAATAACCACGCCAAATTCAGGTACAAGTACAGAATCCTGCCACCATTTCGTGTCAGGGAATGCCGTAAAAGCATCCATAAAAAACAGTAATGCGCTAACAATTAACGCGCCACGAATGGCACCAAAACACAGGCCTAAAACACGGTCTGTGCCCGATAAGCCTGTTTTGGCCACTAACTGGCCTAACAAATAATTAACGAGTGCCCCTAGGATCAGGGTAATGATAAAAAGAATGGCAATCGCGACACCGTTTCTGACTAACTCGTCCTGCATTTGGGTTAAATGAGCAGCAAGATCAAGATAAAACTGGCTAGCAATAAAGAAAGCGGCAAACCAAACCACAAGAGACATGGCTTCTTTTGCAAATCCGCGGATCAAACTAATAATAGTTGATAACCCGATGACAATAATAATTGCGTAATCAATCCAAACCATGGAGATGGGGATCCGGTATAGGGTTCAAGACGGCGAGATTCTAACAGAGACAGAGATGTTTCTCACCTCTGATTGCACAAATTATTCTTGCGTGATTAAGAACAATCAAATTGTAAATATTAATCACCCAAGCATAATACCGTCTGAATAGGTTATTGTTCCTGTGGATTATAGGCTACGATTTTGCCTTTTAATCCGGTTAATTTGAATATAGGTTGCTGACGAGCTTTAAGTTTTTCTTCTGACACTTCAGGGCCTACAAACACTCGGGTTAATTTTCCTTCAACAGGTACTTTAGGCAGTGTATAAGCATTAAATTCTGCCTTACGTAGTTGAATAATTAAGGCTTTTACATTGGTAATATTATTAAAACCGCCTAATTGCAACGTAAAACCAGCCGTAACGGGTGATTTAGTTTTATTAGCAACGGGTGTTTCAGGCTTTTTTACTGCCGCAGTGGTTGCCGCTGACGGTTTAACCACTTGATTCACTTTTTTAGTTGGTTCTGCTTCACCTAATTCAACAATATCGTTACTGAGATCTTGAGGTTCAGCAATCGTTAACACTTGGAACTCTTCCGCGGGTTCGGCGATGTCGACAGAACTGGCTCGATTTGAAGCACTTGACTGAACGGGACGTAAAGGAATTTCAGTGAACTCCTCAACCACCTGAGGTTTTTTACCGTCTAATAAATCGGGTAAAAAAATCACACCTAAGGCCACTAAGACGATGGTACCCACTAAACGATTTTGAAATTGACGATTCAAAGCTAATTCCCTTTTTTAACAAAACGACGTTAATGATGGCTTCTAAAACCGACGTCTAACATAAATAGTGTTTATAAAGATTTAAACCCTGCAACAGTATAAAAAGAGCCAAATATAATGACCACATCATCAGCCTCTACCGTCGCTTGTATAGCTTGCCATGCGCTGGCGATGTCAGTAAATTCACTGGCATGCTGACGACAACGCTCATTGGGCAATGCTTGACGCAGTGCTTGCGCTGATGCGCCCCGTGGATTATCTAAACCAACAAAATACCAATGACGGATTTGTTCAGCCAATGTCGCCAATACCAACTTGATGTCTTTATCTTTAAGCATGCCACATAAGGCTACAATACGACGACCTTGGTACGCCTGCAATTGTTGTGCTAAATATCGTGCAGCATGGGGATTATGCGCTACATCTACCAGCACTAATGGTTGCTCACTCACCTGCTCTAATCGTCCGGCTAGTTGAGCTTGTTGTAATCCTTGGTTAATGTGTTGCTGGCTTATTTGCGGCCAAATATAACTTAGCAGCGCCACAACACTAGCAGCATTAGCTAGCGGTAACCTTGGCACAGCCAAACCAATATAAGATTGCTGCGCGGATTCAAAATGCCATAATGTAGGTGGGTTCTGGTCTTTATGGTAATGAAACTCATAACCAACACGATAAAGTGTTGTTCCAATCTGCTGAGCATAATCTGTCACGCTCAATGGTAAATCGGGTTCACCACAAATGGCGAGACAACCTGAGCGGAACACGCCGGCTTTTTCTCTGCCAACCAGTTCTCGGGTATCGCCTAAATATTCTTGGTGATCAAGATCGATAGAGGTCAAGATAGTGGCTGTGGAGTCGATAATATTAGTGGCATCTAGACGGCCACCTAAGCCCACTTCAAGAATAATCACATCAAGCTTAGCCGCTTTGAATAAGTATAAACCCGCTAACGTCGCATATTCAAAAAAGGTTAATGAAATATCACCTCGTGCCACCTCTATGGCACAAAAAGCCTCAATAAGAGAGGCATCACTGGCATCTTGTTGATTGATCTGCACCCGTTCATTGTAATGCAGCAAATGCGGTGAACTGTAGACGCCAACTGATAAGTTTGCTTGACGTAATATTGAGGAGAGCATCGCACAGGTCGTGCCTTTACCATTGGTACCGGCGACTGTAATCACTTTAGCTGGAGCTAAATCAATCACATTGAGTCGCTCGGCGACAGCACTGACTCGCGTTAAGCCCATGTCGATTTCGCTAGGATGAATTGCCAGCAAATAATCCAGCCATTGATTTAAGCTTGATTGTTGATGGGGTACAGTAATTTCAGACGCAATTGACATAATTCAATACCATTTAATTTATGCAAACCTTACCAGACGTGGCGAAAACATAACATTAGTTTTACATCCCAATAAATATGACTGAAAAACACTTTAATCGAGCATAAACAATGGACCGAGTGCTAACCTAGGCAATTGATGCTGCTCAGGGTAAGTCACATCGACCAAATACAATCCGTTGGGCTTAGCTGTCGCTGCCGCCTGAGTGCGATTTTTCAATGCCAAGAGTTCTGTTATCCACTCGATAGATTGATTACCTAAACCGATTTGAAGTAATGAACCGACAATATTACGCACCATATGATGTAAAAATGCATTGGCTTGAATATCCACCAACACATACATGCCTTGACGAGTCACATTAACTTGATGCACATCTCGACAGGGTGTTTTAGCTTGACAATGCAACGCTCTAAAACTGGTAAAATCGTGTTTGCCTACGAGAAGCTGTGCGGCTTGATGCATCAAGGTTTCATCTATATCGCCGTGATAATGGCTCACACCAGAAGCTAAAATACCAGGGCGCAATTGATGATTATAAATAACATAGCGATAACGTCTGGCCGTAGCACTATAACGGGCATGAAAACTGTCATCCACTTCTTTCATCCATCGCACGGCTATACTGTCGGGTAAATTAGCATTCACGCCTAGTGTCCACGCCGTCATTGGACGTTGAACATTGGTGTCAAAATGAACCACCTGTCCAGTAGCATGCACGCCAGTATCAGTTCGCCCGGCACACAATACTTTAATGGGCTCATTTGCCACGTAACTTAAGGCTTTTTCAAGCTGGGCTTGCACTGAATCGACATCGAGTTGGCGCTGCCACCCACAAAAACCACTACCATCATATTCAATACCTAACGCGACCCGCATGCCTATGTCCTCCACTCAATAATGGCGCGCAGTTTACCACAAAAAAACGGCGCATGTATCTGCGCCGTTTGCATTTATATGGTTAACATAGGGCTATTTATTTTACCTATATCACATGAATTGACCGAGTTAATTATCCGAGTTAATTAAAGCTTTTAATTAAATTTTTGGCTTCTAATTGTTGACGTTCATTGCCATCCATTTGCACTTCTTTTAATAATGCTCGGGCACTGTCTTGATCTTCAATTTCAATATATGCTCTGGCTAAATCAAGTTTGGCATTAACGGAGTTTTCTTCATCATCAACATCAACCATGTCTGCATTACTTATTAACGAATTGACTGAACCCATATTAACATTAACATCTTTATACTGATCGGTTTTATCGTCATCTTCATCAGCATCGTTTAACAATTTATCGATGTCGATATAGCTATTTTCACGCTCAAAACGCGTTACGTCATCATTACTGGCTTTATATTCAGCTGATTGGCTACGTTCTTTTTGATCAAGTGCCGCCAACGCTTCATCAACCGTTAAATTGTCATCGCTAAGGATATATTCGTCTTCAGAGGTATAGTCGTCAACGTTGTCATCCTCTTTTAATGACTGTGAAAATGCGGCCAGTAAATCATCATCACTGACCTCAGGTTCATCGACTTCTTTCTCGTCAGCGGCAGACTCGGCAGCTTTAAGTAAATCACTTTCCCAATCTAATAATTCAGGCTTAGGTTTGTTGGATTTTAGGTCATTAAAGAAGCCGGAATCTTTATTGGTTTTATTTTGCGCAGTAGACGAAGAAGTGTCTTTATCATCCATTTCTGCTAACAAAGCATCAAGAGCCTCTTCCGCTTCAGTTTCTGGAGTAGGAGAAGATGCTGCTGCGGATCCTTGCTCTAACTTAACATCATGACGACTAGTTAATGCTAGCGCGGCTTCAAGTTGAGCATCAAATAAGGTGTTATCTTGGTCTTTACTATCGGCTTGTGTATCAACGTCAGACAGAGCATCTTTGTCCGCATCAATATCGTCTGCATTATCTGTTTTAGCTAAATCGACATCACTAAGATATTCATCAAACTCATCAAACAACTCAGTATCATCAATCTTGTCATTGATAGATTGTTCGCTGTTTGTATCAGTTGATGGTGTATCGCCGGCTTTTGTATCTTCTTTAAAGCTTGCCAATAAAGCATTAATATCATCATCGAGTGACTCATCATCGTCCAATATTAATGCTTCACTGGACGTATCGTCATCTAACTCCGCGGCAATCTGAGCTTGTACCGCTGCGTTTTCGTGATCATATGTCTCTGACTCAACCACAGGTTCGTTAAGACTGGCTAACAATGCATCGATGTCTTCGTCACTTGTTTCATTATCATCAGTAGAATCGGCGACATCTTCATCACTTAATTCAGCTGCAATTTGGGCTGCTAAATCATCACTTTCCGAGTTTCCCTGCTCATCTATTGGTAATTCATCGCTATTTTCGGCCATTGCGGATTCAATAACAGGCTCATTCAAGCTAGCCAATAATGCATCAACATCCTCATTATTAGGCTCTTCATTTTGGCCAACTTCATTCACATCATCTTCGCCGCTTGAGTCTGCCGATGTCTCTGGAGCTTTGACAGCCGCAGCAACATCATCTGACTCTGCCGGCATATCAAACTCGGCGAGTAATGAATCGATATCATCTTCAGTTGAGTCTGCTGATGAGCCGGCTGATGTCTCTGGCGCTTTGACAGCCGCAGCAACATCATCTGACTCTGCCGGCATATCAAACTCGGCGAGTAATGAATCGATATCATCTTC